>NZ_JBHVST010000126.1:0-26353 GCF_042885015.1 Streptomyces sp. NPDC058086
GGCGCCATGGCGGTCGAACTTGCCGGACAAGAACCCGCCGGCGAGCGGGCTCCACACCAGCGTGGCCAGCTTCTGGTCCACCGCCATCGGCAGGATCTCCCGCTCGATGTCCCGTCCGGCCAGCGAGTAGTACACCTGCTGGGACACAAACCGCTCCAGCCCACGCACCTGCGAGGCACCGAGAAACTTCATCATCTGCCACGCCGCCAGATTCGACGCGCCGATATAGCGGACCTTGCCCTGCCGGACCGCGTCGTCCAAAGCGGCCAGCGTCTCCTCCACCGGCGTCAGCGGATCGAAACTGTGGATCTGGTACAGGTCGATGTGGTCGGTATCCAGCCGGCGCAGGCTGTCCTCCAGCGCCCGGGTGACCCACAGCCGCGACAGACCAAGGTCGTTGGGACCAGTGCCCATGCGGGCGAACAGCTTGGTCGCCAGCAGCACGTCACGGCGCCTTGAGCCCACCACCCGGCCGAGGATCTCCTCACACTCCCCCGCCGCATACATGTCGGCCGTGTCGATGAGGTTGACACCCGCATCCAGAGCTAGACCCACCAGCTCGTCCGCTGCCTTCTCGTCCAGACCGCCGACCAGACTCCATGGCGGCGTCCCCGCCCCACCGAACGTCATCGCCCCCAAAGCGATCCGGGACACGAAAACCCCCGTGGCACCCAACTGCTCGTACTGCATGTACCGCCTTCCGATGATCCGTGCGCTGGTCGTTGACGGCGCTGCGGCCCTCCGCACAGGTGCCTGCCACGCTACGGGCGGCCGGCCGGGCAGACCATGATCAAGCGTCCGGAGAACTTGCGCATTCATCCATGGTGGCCAGCAGACGGAAGGGGACCGCGGCCAACCGTCCAGCCTCGCAATCGCCTGTGCGGCGGAGCTCTGCGGAACTGCGCCGACAAGAGGCCGCAACGGGTTCATCGTCCTCCCGCGCCGCTGCGCGTCGAACGCACTCTCGGGTGGATCATGAATGCCCGGCTGCCACGACATCACACCAACAAGGTCATTAGACACTCCCTCGACCCTGGCCATTCAGCGAAATTCACTGGCGGGATTTCGTCGAACTGATGCCAGTGCAGATGCGTTGTGTTCTGGTGAAGAGGATCTCGAGAACCTAGATGGGAGTCGTATGCCACCTTGGACGCCTGAGCAGCGGAGCCGGCCGAGTGAGATCGCTCGGATAGTCCATGCGGGGAGGACGCCTGAGGAGCGGAGTGCGATCGCTCGGAAGTTCAATGAGCTGTTGCCATCAACGGTTGGTGGCGCTCCGTGACCGCATCATGCGGTACGACTCTTCGCGAAGTGGAACAGGGCCAGGGCCGCAGCGACGACGGCGCCGATGCGCCACGGGTCGAGGCTGACATACCGCAGGGCATTGAAGCGGGTCTTCAGGTCGGCGCTTGCCTTCTCGGTCATAGAACGGATCGCACCGACGGTCTTGGTGAACTGCTCCTGTTCCACGGCGAGTTCGCCCCCCTGGGGCTTATTGGACGGCTCGCGGAAGCTCGCCGGGGCGCCCTCGTAGCCGGTGTCGGTGATGACCAGCGGGCCGCCGTCGGCGGCTGCCGCATCGAGCGTGTTGAGCAGGCCATGGGTGCGCGCTGCAGACATGTCGTGCTCGCGGCCGGGACGGACCGGGGAGGTCCCCAGCGGGAAGCCGTCCGGGGCGGAGAGGCCTGGATGTTGCCGCCGTGCCGCTTGTACTTTCCGCTCCACCACAGGTCGACGCCCATGGTGGGGCCGGGGACGTGGCAGGCGTCGGTCTCGACGAGGGTGCCGTCCAGCAGCAGATGGCCGCGGCCTTCGCCGCGGCCAGGGCCTGCTCCAGGGTGGGTACCCGGACTTTCAGCACGTCGATCCCCTCGTGCAGGTAGCGGTAGCAGGTGCGCGTCAGCAGGGCGTTGTCGCCGGCGAGTCGGGCGATGCGGGTGCCTTCGACGAACCAGCGGAGCACCAGGATCGCCTGGCGGAACTGGGTCGGCAGCCGGGTCTTCCGGCGGGCGTCGGAGCCGTCGGCGCTCGGCGGCCAGCAGGCGGGACACGTACCAGACGGTCTCCCGGTCGAAGGTGAGGGTGGCGATGTATGTGACATTGGTCGACAAGCGAAGCCTCCGGTGCATGGACTTGATCTTGGTCGACTTGCTCCCACCAGGGGCTTTGCTGTTGTCCGCGGGCGGCCACGCTCGTCCCGCTTACGCACCGCCACGGCACGTTGCCGGCAACAGCTCACTGAACATGCGTCACCACCCGCCGAGCCCGCGGTTACCTCGGCACCGCTCAACTATGAAGACCCGGGTAACTCCTCTGTCCCAACGGGCAGTTGTGCCCTACAGCACTTGTACCGCTCATCGTGACTGCAATAGCGCCCGTGATCGTTCGCCGACTCGGCGGTATGAGCGGATAGAGGTGTCCCAGGTAATCCGAGGTGCCCCTGGGCCTCGCCTGAAGTTGCAGCGAGGCGCCCTGACGAAGGTTCAGCTCAAATTTTGGAACTGTGCTACGTGAATCCCTTTTTCTTACGCGACATGGCGTACTCCCTCGGTGCCACCCGATGTGCATTGGCGGACTCGGCTGAGGCGGCCCGCCTGCGATCCTCCGTCGCAGACCTGAGTTCTGCCGGCTTTGCCTGGCACCATGTGTGCCCACCGGAGCAGTACGCGTACGACCTGGCCTGGGCAGCGGTCAAGTCCCTGTCGCTGCCGGAGACGGTGGACGCGATCGTCTACAGCACCTGCCTGCCGCACAACGGCAACGCCGGTGATGTCACAGCGTGGTCGGAGACCAGGGACGTCAAGCACCTCATGGACTTCCCCGCCAGTAGGATGCAGTCCGCCCTCGGCCTGGACTCAGCCGCTGTGTTCGGGCTGACCCAACAGGGCTGCACCGGGCTGCTCGGATCTCTGCGGCTGGCAGGCGCGCTGCTGGCGTCCGAGCCGGACTGGCGAACGGTGCTGTGCGTCACCGCCGACCGGTTCCCCGACGGCGCGCTCTATGAGCAGTCCTACAACCTCGTCTCCGACGGAGCCGCCGCATGCCTGGTGTCCGCCACCGCGGGCAGGTTCCGCGTCGTCGCGTGGCACCAGATCACCAACGGTGGACTCCACGCAGCCTCCGACGACGAAACCGTGGGCCTGTTCTTCTCCTACGTGCCGAACCTGGTCCGGCAGACCTTGGACCGCGCAGGGCTGGACATCAGCGACATCGACTGGGTGGTACCGCAGAACACCAACCACAACGCGTGGACGATCGCAGCCCGTCTGCTCGGCGTCAATCGCGACCGGGTCTGTCAGACCACGCTGGGCGAGATCGGACACGCGATCTCCGCGGACAACATCATCAACCTCTCGGCGCTGCTTGACACCGGCACCGTACGGCCGGGGCAGCACGTGCTGCTCGTCATGGCCGGGCACGGGCTGAACTGGCAGGCCACGATCCTGCAGGCCACGGAGCGCATCGAATGACGGCACAACACCAGGAACTGCGCACGGCGATCGCCGCGATCATGGGCACCGTCGACCGACTCACCGAGCAGTCCCGGACGCGGTACAAGAACCCCTACGAGACGATCACCTGGCCGGAAGCCGTCGCCCCGGACCAGGACTGGTTCTTCACCCCGGAGCTCACCTCGCTGCACGGCACCCGCCATGAGCTCCCACTCACCGATACCAGGGCCCGGCAACTCGCCTTCCGGGAGGCGGCGAACTTCTTCAGCCTCAACATCCACGGGGAGAAGTCGCTGATGGCGGGCCTGGCCACCCGCATGTACCGAGGCGATCTCGTGGAGATCTCCGACTATCTGCACCACTTCCTGGACGAGGAGAACAAGCACAGCGTCTACTTCGGCGGGTTCTGCCGCCGGTACGCCAAGTTGTACCGCAGCAGGCACGTGCCGTTCGCCGAAGGCACGGACCGGTCGGTCGCGGACGTGCTGTTCTTCGCCAAAGCGCTGCTGTTCGAAGAGCACGCCGACCGTTACAACGTGCTGCAGGCCAAAGATGTCCGCCTGCACGAGTTGGCGCGGTTCATCAACCACGCCCACCATGCCGACGAGAGCCGGCACCTGGTGTTCAACAGGGCCATCGTGCAGGCACTGTGGCAGGCCTACGCACCCCGGTGGGACACCGTCACCCTTGCCGACGTCCGTGCCCGCATCAGCCAATTCTTCGTCACCACCTGGCAGGAGTACTACAACCCCGATGTCTACGCAGATGCGGGGTTCGACGACCCTTGGCAGGTCGCACAGGACGCCTGGGCCGATCCGGCCCAACGCGCGCACCGCAGCCAGATCTCCGCCAAGTGCCTGCGATTCTTCATGTCCACCGGCATCCTCGACCAGGAACCCAACGATGCGTTCTGAGCTCAAGCAACTGCGCAGCTGGATCACCGCCAAGGCGAGGGATCTGCCGCCGGGCGGGCTGACCGACGACCTGCCCCTGCTGGCCGGCCGGCACTTGACGTCGCTGCATATCCCAGAGCTGATTCTGCTGCTGGAGGGGCTGCGTCGGCAGCCGATCGACGTGGAGGGCCTGACCGCAGGCGACTTCAAAGACGTGACAACCATCGCCGCGAAGTTTTTGGACCCCGGTGACACCTCGACCGAGGGGAGGTCTTCATGAACACGCTGTCGTCGCCCGCACAGACCACGGACAAAGGCATGGCCGACAGTCTCAGCCGGATCGGCCTGCGGTGGAGCGACCGCGGCTACGCCACGCTCACCGGACCCCTGCTCGCGCTGGCCAGGGAATGCGACCAGGCATTCCTGGCAATGGCCGCGCGCTGGGCCGCTGAGCCGGAGCACCACCCTGTGCTCATGCCGGCCATGGACCTGTCCCCGGTGGACTACTTTTTATCCTTTCCTCACCTGGTGACTTTCGCGGCCCCGCTCAACCCGGCGGCGCATCATCTGCAGACGTTCACCGCGGCCGCACGGCAGGACCCGCAGGCCGCGCTGCACCATGCCCAGCTGACCACGCCGGGCGACGTGCTCACCCCAGCAGCTTGCTATCACGTCTATGTCCACCACCGCGACCGGGAGTTGTCCGCACCGCTGAAAGTCACCACCCGGAACACCTGCTTCCGGCATGAAGCGTACTTCGCGCCGCTACGTCGTCAATGGAGCTTCCAGATGCGGGAAATCGTCTGCGTGGGCTCCCGCGAGGAGGTGTCGGACTTCCTTTCCGAGACCCGCGCAATGGTCGACGAGCTCATCGCCCTACTGGGCCTGTCGGTGGAGTGGAAGGCGGCGACCGACCCGTTCTTCGACCCGACTGCAAACCCGCGGTACCTGGCGCAGAAGCTCCACCCGACCAAGCATGAGGCGTGCTACCAGGACCTGGCCATCGCCTCGGTCAACATGCACGAGGACCACTTCGGTGACGCGTACGGCATCAGCCGGGACGGTCGTCCCGCGACCAGCGGCTGCGTCGCGTTCGGCATCGAGCGGTGGCTCTGTGCGCTGATCGACCACTGGGGCACCGATCCGGGTAACTGGCCGAGCACATTCACCGCCGTCGGTGGTGAGGCGTCATGAGCGGTCTCGCCCTGGTCACCGGTGCCGACGGCTACCTTGGCCTGCATACGGCACAGCGCCTGTTGACCGACACCGACGACCGGCTGGTCCTCACGGTTCGGGCGGCTGACCGCGCTGAGCTGGACGCCAAGAGGAACCAGCTGGCGTCCGTACTGGACACACACAAGAAACGGGTCGAGGTCGTCCCTGCCGACCTGACCGATGACGCCCCGCTGTCCGGAGTCACCCGCACTGTCACCGCCATCGTCCACGCGGCCGCACGCACCGCGTTCAACCAGTCCAGGGACGACGCGCGGCGGATCAACGTCGAGGGCACAGCCCGGGTCGCGGAGTACGCAGTCACCTGTCCGGCCCTGGACCGGTTCGTGTTGATGTCCACATTGGTCAGCGCCGGATGCAGAACAGGCGAAGTGCGCGAGACGATACTCGCGGGCGACGCCGGTTTCGCCAATCACTACGAATGGTCCAAGAGCGAGGCCGAACTCCTGCTGGCCGAACGCTTTCCGGAGCTGCCACTGACGGTCGCCAGGCTGTCGACGATCGTTGCCGACGACGACCACGGGCACGTCACCCAGTACAACGCCTTCCACAACACGCTCAAGCTGTTCTTCTACGGCCTGATCACTGTGGTGCCCGGTCTCCCCGACACCCGGCTCTACCTGGCCACCGCGGCCGCCACCAGTGGTGCCCTCGTGCACCTTGCGCAGCCGGACACCCCCACCGGCGTCTACCACCTGGCGCCCGCGCCGCACGAGGCCATCAGCCTGCGCGAAGCGATCGACACCGTGTTCGACGTCTTCGCGACGGATGACTCCTTCGCCCGCAGGCGGCTGTTGCGACCGGAGTTCTGCGACCAGGAGACCTTCCGGCATCTGGTGGCGGCGACAGAGACGCTGAGCGCGAGTCCCGCGGCGGGCGCGCTGCGCTCGGTCGCCCCGTTCGCCGAGCAAATGTTCCGTCCCAAGCAATTCCTCAACACTCGGCTGGTGCAGACATGGCCGGGCGCCACCGCGTTCGCGAACCGCGCGCTGGTCCATGCCGTATGTCAGTCGCTGGTGAACAGCCGCTGGGGGCGTAAGCCAGGCGATCGTCCCCACGCCTCACTCGCCTCCTGAAGGGAATCCTTCCCATGTCCCTGTCCGACAACGACCGATGGCTGCTCAGCTACTATCGCAGTTCGGAGATCAACGCCGCCCTGTTCTTCGGACGGGTCTCCCGCATGGTGCGGCCCGGCAAGCTCCAGGCCGAGGTCACCCACCACTTCGCCGACGAGGCCAATCACGCCCGCTACTGGAACGAGTGCATCAACGATCTGGACTCCCTCCCGATCAAAATGCGCGAGTCCTACCAGGACCAGTACCTGGAGGCGATCGGCACCCCGAACAACATGATGGAAGTCATGGCCATCACGCAGGTCCTGGAGAAGCGCGTGATCGGTCAGTACCACCGGCAGCTCCGTGTGCCTGATCTGCACCCCAGGATTCGCCAGACGATCGAACAGATCATGCGGGACGAGCGCTGGCACATCCAGTACGCGCATGACGCCCTGCAGGATATGGCCAACCGCTACGGCGCCGATCACATCGAGGCCACGATCAAGCGGTTCGCCGAGGCCGACCAGGAGATCTACGCCAAGACGCTGGCCGAATACGGGGATCGAGTGTCGTTCCTCGGTGACACGGGGGCGCCGTGACAGCGCCGGACCGGGTGATGCTGCGGCTGGCGGCCAGCGACGTCCCGATGTCGGTGGCGGACCTCACCGACGGCGAGGTCACACAACTGACCAGGCTGCCGTCTCAGCCCCGCCGTCGCACCTGGCTGACGGCACGTCGGGCGTTACGCAGGGCCCTGGCGAGCGCGGGTTTACCCGAGGACACCTCGGCTTACGCCTTTCCTCACCCCCGCGCCTCCCTGTCCTACGCGGGCGAATGCGCTTTCGCGGCTGCAGTCGGCGGAGAAAGCCGCGCTGTCCTCGGCCTCGGCGTCGACGTCGACGTCGAGAACAGCCCCGGCCCCGCCCCGCAGACCGCGCTGCTGTTCCTGGCCGAGCACGAGCAGCAGGCTCTCACGGACCTGCCCGCACCGCGGCAGCGGGCGGAGCTGCTGCGCATGTGGACGGCCAAGGAGGCGCTGTACAAGTCCGACCCGGACCAAACCGGGATCGACCTGCGCCGGTACACCTTGGACCTGCCGCTGGCCCGTCGCGGCGTCGCACGGCTGGCCGGGTCCGACGTGGCCGCCTTCCGATATCTCAGTCTCGACCTGCCCGGCGGTGTGCTCACCGTCGCGGTGCTGTTGTCCCAGAACGGAGCAATCACCCGTGGCTGACCACAACTTTGCCGAACTCACCGAGAAGATCGCATCGGTGATCGCGCTGCCCGCCTCCAGGCTCACCCCGGACATGACCATGTCCGACCTTGCGCTGGACAGCATGACCACCGTGGAGTTGGTGGTCGACCTGCAGGAAGACTACGACATCCTGCTCTCCCGGGAGGACTTCGCCGACGTGCGCACCCTTGGTGACCTCGCCAAACTGGTCTTCTCCCGGGTGTCCAGCCCCAGCGGGCAGTGAGGCCGGCCTCGATGAAGCCCGCCGTCCTGCTCCTGCTGCTACTCGACTTCGCCCTGATCACCGCGTTGCCCAGGGTGTTCTTCATGCGTAGCGGAACTTTCAATGTGCGTTGGTGGTCGACCGCGCTGCCGGTCGGACTGTGCCCCACACTGGTCGTCGCCTGTCAATTGCTGGACTTGCGACCGGTGACGCCCGCCGCCTGGCTGCCGGTAACGGGGCTGGTCGCGATCGTACTGTTCACGGGGTCGATCGCCTTGATCGCGCTGACCCTCGGCACACACTGGGTGCCGATCGCGCTGTGGCACCAGAGCAACGACGATCCCCAGCACATCGTCACCTGGGGCGCGTACCGCCGTATCCGGCACCCGTTCTACACGTCCTTCCTGCTGGCGTTCACCGGAGCGTTGCTGGCGTTCCCGCACTGGATCACGCTGGCGTTGCTGATCTACATGGCGGTGATGCTCAACGTGGTGGCGGCCAAGGAGGAACACAAGCTTCGTGCATCGGAGTTCGGCGCGCAGTACCACGACTACATGACCAGGACCGGTCGCTTCCTCCCCCGGTGGACACGGCCGGTCGACCAGGAGGCAAGGGCATGACGGCACGGCCCGCAGTTCTGATTACCGGGTGTTCTTCCGGCGTCGGCCAGGCCTCCGCCTGGCGGTTTCTTCGCGCCGGGCACCCGGTCTACGCCACCGCCCGCGATGTCGGAACGCTGTCGGAGCTGGACCAGGCCGGGGCGGTGACCCTGGCCCTGGACGTGACCGACGAGGACAGCATGACCGCTGCGGTCAAGCATGTCGAGTCCGACCACGGCGCTGTGGGCATCCTGGTGAACAATGCCGCCTACGGCATCCAGGGAGCGGTGGAGGCGGTCAGCGTCGACGACGCCCGGAGACAGTTCGAGACCAACTTCTTCGGCCTGGCCAGGCTGACACAGATGGTCCTGCCGGCGATGCGGGCCCGCCGCAGCGGCCGGATCGTCAACGTGTCCTCGATGGGCGGGCACTTCTCGCTACCAGGAGCGGGATTCCTGCACGCCTCGAAGTACGCGGTCGAGGCGCTGTCGGACGCGCTGCGCCTGGAGGTGCGCGGATTGGGCATCACTGTCGTCATTGTGGAGCCCGGTCCCATCCGCACTCCGTTCCCGACGAAAATCAACGCCACGATCCCACCCCCGGACGGCGGCCCCTACGACCGCTTCCACGCGGCTGTCGAGGCCAGGGTGAGCGCCGCGTACGAGCCGAAACGACTGAGCATGGCCCTCAGTGCCGACCGCGTGGCCCAGGTCATCGCGCGCGCGGCCGTCCGCAGCCGGCCCCGCGCTCGGTACCCGATCGGCGTCATGGCCCACGGCCTGATCGCGCTGCGTCGGTTCCTGCCGGACGCCGCGATCGACGCCATCACCCGGACACAGTTCCCAGGCCCCACGGCCTGACTATCACAGGAGCAGTCTCATGAACATTCCTGCAGAGGTACCGGCATGAGCCGGTTCGTCGACACCTTGGTCGCCACCGCCCAGCACACCAGCCGCGGCATCGTGACCGGTGAGCCCCACCACCCGCGCAGGCAGACCTGGGGACAGGTACACGCTCAAGCGCGCGGAGTGGCGGCCGCCCTGGTAACGAAGGGGCTGCGCCCCGGTGGCGCCGTCGCGGTGCTCGCCGCCGAGCCCGAGCTGGTCGCCCCCGCGGTGCAGGGTGTGTGGCTGTCCGGGGGCAGCGTCACCATGCTGCACCAGCCCACACCACGCACTGACTTGGACGAGTGGGGCCACGGCACCCTGCAGGTGCTGGAGATGATCAGCGCCGACGTCGTGCTGCTCGACACGTCCTTCGCTCCTGTCGCATCGATGCTCGCGGACAAGGGCATCCGCCACCAGCTCCTGGCCGAGGCGGTCGACACACCTCAGCCCCACGCCACGGCGATCCCCGTGGAGTCCGGAGAGCAGGACACCGCGCTCCTGCAGTTGACCAGCGGCACCACGGCGGTGCCAAAAGCAGTACGTATCACCCACGGCAACCTTCTCGCCAACATCACGGCCATCGCCGAACGCGGACACCTCGATCCCGACCAGGACGTGATGATGTCGTGGCTGCCGTTATTCCACGACATGGGCATGATCGCGTTCCTGACCCTGCCCATGACGCTGGGCCTGGAGCTGCTGAAGATCACCCCAGCTGATTTCCTGGGCTCGCCCCTGCTGTGGCCCACCCTTCTGGACAAGTACCGCGCAACGATCACCGGCGCCCCCAACTTCGCCTATGCGCTCCTACGCAAACAGCTGGCCAGAGTACGTGATTCAACCACCTTCGACCTGTCGTCGCTGCGCATCGCGCTCAACGGCGCCGAACCCATCGACGAGGCCGTCATCCGCGGCTTCACCGAAGTCGGCGCGCGGTTCGGCCTACCCGCCGAGTGCATGCTCGCCGCCTACGGACTGGCCGAAGCAACCCTCGCCGTCAGTGCCGCACAGACTGCCGGCGGCCTGCTCGTCGACGTGGTGGACGCGAGCCGCTTGGACGAGGACAACCTGGCCGTGCCCGCCGCAACCGGCTCACCCACACGACAATTCAGCCGCCTCGGAGCACCGCTGCGCGGACTGGAGGTGCGCGTGGCCAGCCCCGACGGCACCCTACTCGGCGCACGGCAGGTCGGAGAACTGCTCGTCCGCGGGGAGTCCGTCACACCCGGCTACCTCACCGTGGACGGTCCGCTGACCACCCAGGACGAGCAGGGCTGGCTGCACACCGGGGACCTGGGCTACCTCGCCGACGGTGAGGTGGTGATCTGCGGGCGCAGCAAGGACGTCATCGTTATGGCAGGCCGCAATATCTATCCCACCGACATCGAACGCGTCGTGGGATCCGTCGAAGGTGTCCGCGCAGGCAACGCTGCCGTCGTCCGGTTCGACGCCGGAACCAGACGAGAAGGCTTCGCCATCATCGCAGAGTCCCCCCACGCCGGTAACGCCGACGCCGAACTGCAGCTGGCCCAGGAGATCATCAGCCGTACGGTGGACGCCGTGGGCGTGCGTCCGGCCGCCGTGCGAATCGTCGAGGCAGGCAGTTTGCCAAAAACCCCCTCCGGAAAACTGCGCCGGGCAGAAGCTGCTCGACATCTCTCAAGCAGCCAGCCCCTCCCTGCGAAGCTCATCAACTTCATTAGTTATCCCTAGTGTTGTGTATGTATAGTTGCATGCATGGAGTTGCTGCGTATGTCCAAGGCCGCGAAGCGTCTGGGTATCCACCCCATGACGCTTCGTCAGTGGGCTATCGACGGCAAGATCCCGTTCTCCTGGGTCGGTCGTGAGCGTCGGTTCTCCTCGGTCGATGTGGAGAACATGAAACGTGGCAGCGACTCCACAATCTCCCGCCCCCGGCGGGAGGTTCTGTATGTGCGCGTCTCGGGCTCGTCCGGAGGGGAATCGTCGTTGGGCGCGCAGGAAGAGGAGTTGCGGGCCACGTCCACGGGCGAGGTCGTGAAGGTCGTCAAGGACCGTGGCTCTGGGCTGCGTGAGAACCGACCTGGCTTGAACCGGGTTCTGGCGATGGTCTCCGATGGGACCGTGACGGTGGTGCGGGTCACGCATGAGGACCGGCTGGCCCGCTTCGGCGTCGGCTGGCTCAAGCGCCTGTTCGCTGTGTACGGCGTCAGCCTAGAAGTCCTGCACCCGAAGAAGTCCGGCGGCAGGGATGAGCTCCTGGAAGACTTCGTCTTGCTGGTCACCACGTTCGCCGGGCGCCTGTACGGCATGAGGTCGGCGGAGGCCCGAAAGCGACTGCTCGCCGAGACCGGCCAATGCACCAGCCGGGATCGTGCCGCGTGAGCCGGAAACTGCCGCTCGCCAAGGGCGAGACCTCCCGCACCGCCTGCGCTCGCGCCGTCCTGCGTACAGCAGTTGATGAGAAAACCGGTCGGCTCCTTGTCTCCTTGGTGCTGGCTGAGCATGTGGGCTGGTGTGCTGATCTGGTGTCCGGCATGGTCAATGACCTGCTGGCCGACCACTGGAACAGCCCCGATATGGACGTACTCGCCTCCGGTTGAGACGCGGGCGGCAGGAAGCTGCCCGCGAACGCATGGATGGCGCTGCGCCGCCTGGGCTGGACCGTCACCTCTGATGCCAAGGTCAATGACCGGATCGTGCGCATGGCCCAAGAGACAGCCGGGCGAACGCTGCGGTCGGCGAAGTGGCGTGCTGACCTGACCGCCGGGATGCTCGCGGCGTGGCCCGCCGACCCGGCCAAGCGCGCCCCGGACGAATGGGACGCGGTGCGTGAGGCGGTGCCGGGCGGGCAGTTTCTGCCGGGGAGTGTGATCAAGTCCCGCACCCGGCAGATCGCCGCCTTCGCCAGGAAGTACGGGCGGCTTCCAGTCGATGTGTTCGAGCTAGAGGCCGCGCCCCGCATGGCCCGGATGCTGCTGCTGTCCGCCTGCGACGGGCAGCAGGCCACCATCGAATGCGGCGACGAAGCAGGCCGGGCGCTGCTGCGGTTGCAGCTCCCCACCCGCCCCGACCCGCAGTCCTACCGGGACTGGACGTGGGTCGCCTGCCCGATCTCGCTGCCGCCCACGCTCCCCGCGAACTCGGTGCTGCACCTGCCCACCCTGCGGATGAACGGCGGCCGAGTGCGGGTGGATCTGGCCTACACCCACGCCGTCCCGCTGGCCCAGCGAACCGGGCACACGGTCGCGCTCGGCGTGGACTGGGGCCTTAACACGCTGTTGTCTGCTGGTGCCGTCCAGCTCCACGACGACGGGCGTATCACGGCCCTCGGGTCCGGGGGCATGTTCCGCGCCGCAGGTGTCCTCGCAAAACAGCACCGCCTGCGCCGCCTGTCCGAGTGCCTGCACGCCAAGGCCGACCACTACCAGCAGCTCACCGGCGGCAACACCGCACATCCCCTGTCCGCCAAGCACCAGGCCCTCACCCACGAAATCCGACACGTCTCCAACCGCCGGTCGAACCTCAACGGCTCCCTCGCCTGGGCCGCCGCCCGCTGGAGTGTCGATTAGGCCATCGCCGCCTCGGCAACCGTGATCTATGTCGAAGACCTTCGCTCGATGGAGGCCAAGGGCATGGGCCGCAGCATCAACACGCGGATGTCCCAGCAGGTGCGCGGGCAGATCATGGACCGGATGCGACACCTGGCTGCCGAGGTGGGTATCGCCGTCGTGAGGGTTCCGGCCCGGAACACCTCCAAGCACTGCCCGCAGTGCCTCCTACCACTGCGGCACCGCAAAGCGCCCGACCGCCCGACCACCCAGGGCTGGAAGTGGGCCATCTGCGGCTCCTGCGGCTATCAGGGCGACCGCGACTTGGGCGCATGGATGCGCATCGCCGCACGTGGCCTCACCCACCAAGCGAAAACCGTGACCGAACGCGCCAGCGGTGCCATGGTCGTCCGCGCGGTGGTAGACAAACTCGAAGCCTTCGCGGTGCTCACCCCGACCACCGCGAAGACCAGCCGGGTCCGGTCCAAGACGGGACCCACCCGGCGACAGACAGCACGCCCCGCGCCCAGGCGACGCAGGGCACCCTCCCCCGCCGGCCCTTCGGGTCCGGCGGGCAAGCGTCCGGAGGGACACGCTCACACGGACCGGACCCAGCTGCCCCGCGCAGCGGCTCGGCACCAGGGCGTGACGACGATCAGCACACCCACCAGCCGGCACAGACCGCGAGGGGCAGCACTGGGCGCGGGATTCCATCTCCACGCTCACGCTACCCATCCACGGTGGGCAGATCCCGCGCCAGACACCACGTCTGACATGGGCTCACTTAACTGATTAGAGACGCTTGATGAGTCAGGTAGTTGTCGTCGTCAGGTTGCCCAGGCTCCACCCGGTCCGATAGAGCGACAGCTCGGCGGTGTCACAGCCTGCTGGTCGAGACGATCACGCAGTCCCGGGCCTCGGCGAACGCCGATTCGGCTCATCTGTGTTCGTCCACGGAGAGCGACGCGTGGGAGAGGAACGTCGTCACGCCAGGCAGGCGCAACTGTTCGCGATTGCGGGCGTACCGGACGGCCTCGGCGAGCTGGCGCACCAGCTCCAGCTGTACGGCGGGTGTGAGACGGCCTCCGTACGCGTCCAGATACGCGTCGAGCCGCAGGTCCGGCACTCCCGGTGCCGGAACAGGCCCGCCGGGCCGCCCTGGTGCTCGCGGATCTGCACGGCCTGCGCGATGCGATGGTTGATGCCCTGGAGCGCCTGGTCTCGCGCAGAGAGCGCCGCACGGTGGCGTCCGGATCTTGAGCGGAAACGCGAAAGTGCCTTCTGAGCTGGGATGATGAGGCTTTTCTAGGGCTTCTGTCACCACAGCAGGAAGGCATTTTCTGCGTGCACACTACCGGGTTGCGTCCCAAGCTCGTCGTATCAGCCGACGGTCGCGGAGTGGTCAGTCATGCCGGGTCCCTGCTGCTGGCCGATCTCGCCGATGCCACCGGCCTGACCACGGCCTTCACCGACGGCCACGCCAACTGCGACCGCGCGGCATCGGTCACGCCCCCGGCCGAATCGCCGTGGACTTGGCGGTGATGCTGGCCGACGGCGGCGAGGCGATCGCCGACCTGGCCCTGCTGCGCGATCAGGCCGAGGTGTTCGGCCCGGTCGCGTGCAATTCCACCGCGTGTCGACTGCTGGCGGGAATCGATCCGGCCGCACTCGGCGCTCTGCGCGCGGCCCGTGCCACCGCCCGCGAGGTCGCCTGGCTGCAAGCCGGCGAGAGGCGGGAGGCAATTCCGGCCTCCCGTGCAGGCGGACGCGAACTGCCGGGTCTGGTCCTGGACATCGACTCACCCTGGTCACCTGCCACTCCGAGAAGGAGCACGCGGCGCCTACTCCTCGCGATGCAGAGCGGTGGCGGTCGCCAAGCCGGGGTCACCGGCTCCGACCACAAGGACGTCAAGGGGGCCCGGGCATGCGAATCTCCCGTTACGACTTCGGGGGTACGTTCTGTACTGCGGCCCGGTCAGCGGCAAGGTTCTGGTTCGGCTGCCGGGTGCGGTCCCTTGATCATGGTGGGGCTCGTCGTCTTACCGATCCGCTGGACGGGATCGGGCCGCAACGCCCGGAAGTTTTTTGTCCGTAGGGGCAGTTCAGGGAGATGCCGTCTGCCCATGTGTCCGGCGTATCCGTGCCGGCCTCGGTAAAGCAGATTGCCGGACAACGTGGCCTGCTGGCACCCGGGTACGCCGCCGGTTGAGTCGCCGCCGAACAGGTGGAGGTCCGACCAGCCGCGGGTGTGGTGGGCGTAGACGTTGCGCACGGCCTGGCCGGTGCTGTTGCCACCCATCTCGATCAGCGCGTCAGAGTTGGGAATCCGTCCGTACTGGGGGCGGGAGCCGTCCACTTCGACGTTCTGCAGAACCGCGCCGGACTGGTCGTGCCCGAAGACGGCCATCGCCAGGGTGGGGCTGGTGACCCGCAGGATGGCGCGGGTCCCGTCGGTGGGCAGCCCCTGGGTCTCGATTCGCTGCTGAGCGGCAGTGAAATAGATGGTCTTGCTGAGGTTGAAGACAGCGCCCGGGCAGAGTTCCGCCACGTCTCCAGGGCCTACGAGTGCAGCGGTGATATCAGCGTCTGTCCCAGAAGATATGCAACCGGCCGCGGAAGCCGGAGAGGTGGTCGGGCCGACCCAGGTCAGACCCGTGACGACCATGCCCAGAACGGTACCGATCACCAGAGCCGAACCCCGCCGAGTGCGGGGCGTACCGGCAGAGCCCAGGCGTCCCTCTCGCCTCCCGCTGGCTGCGGTTCTGACTCCGGCGGCTCGACCTTGAGCGGCCTCGCGTGATCGACGGGACAGTGGTCGTAGCTTCGTTTCCTTCGACATGAGAGGCATTCAATGCACCCGAAAGGTGCGGCTCGTCAGAATTCCCTTGCCGACGTACCGCCAATTCCCGCGGCCGCATGCTAGAGCCGTCATGCAGAGAAGGACGCGTCCGCGCCCGCACCGCCGTACGCGAGGGAAGCAATCCACGTCCTGCCGGGCAGAATCCGGCGCAGCCGGGCCGCTGCCGCGGCGGGAATCCTATGGTCGTGGTTGCACAGCGCTCAGGGCCTCGGGTCACCGTGGACGGCACCCGCACCCCGCACCCCGGAGAACCGGAGGTATGTCGCCGTGCCTGCCGGGGGGACACCGCGCGCGGTGCTCCCCGGCACTGAACCCTCCCGCAGTCGCCGGCGGAAGGTCGGCGTCGGGCCTCCGCCGACGGGGTGGGCCAGGAAGGCCGTCCCCGAGCCCAGCCACACGCTCCACCGGTCGATGTCCGGGGCGTCATCGGTCAGGAAACGCAAGCAGACCTGCCCCAGGAAGCGGGCACCGGCGGCCGGATCGACCGACTCCCGCTGGCTAGACCGTATGCCGTCCGGTCCCACGACCATGTCGTACTGGCCCGCCGTCGCTGAATTCTCGGGTGATGGCGGCGCAATCGGCCGTGCCTCTCCACAGTTCGGCCATGTCGATCTCGGCTGGCACCCGGCCCCGGCGGTCCATCAGCCGCTGCGGCCTTGCGGTCTCAGTGGGACTCGAGTCGAGTGCGCCGGGCGTAGGCGCGGGCTGCGCGGACGCGATCGCCGCAACGGGTGGAGCACCATTGGCGGCGCCCGTGGCGCAGCAGGTAGCGGATGCAGGGGCTGGAGCCGCAGGCGGTGAGGCGTTCTGCGTCGGGGCCGGTGAGCAGGTCGGCGGCGTTGTCGGCGAGGGCGGCCAGGGCGTGGTCGACGATCTGGGTGATCGGGTGCGAGGCGGTCCGGAACAGGCCGCGGATGGGGTCCCAGTGCAGCAGAGCCGCCGCGGGAGCCCTGGACAGGGCGCCGTTGATGGCGGCGAGAGCGCCCGGCGGGGCGGGGTGCCCGTCCGCTCGGGAGGCGAGCAGCGCCCGGATCTGCTCGCGCAGTGTCCGCAGCTGCGCCGCGCACGTCTCCTGCAGTCCGGCGCCGGGCGGGGCGAGGTCGTGTTCGGTGAGCCATTGGTTCGCGGCGGCGGGAGTGCCGAGGAGGTCGAGGAACCGGCCGCCGGTCAGAGCGATGGCACTGTTGGCGAAGTCGAGGGCGGGGTAGTGCTCCGCGCCCGGTGCGGGCGGCGGCACGAGGTCGGCGGTCACGGTCTCTTCCATGACTCTCATGCTACGGGTTGTATTCATCCATGAGAAGCATTACCGTCCCTCACGGATAAATTACCTTCCATCCGTGAGGTGTGTTCTGTATGCCTGAGCAGATTCCCGTCCGCGTTTTCGGCGGCCCGACCGCGCTCATCGAGTACGGCGGGCTGAAGTTCCTGACCGACCCCACCTTCGACGCCCCCGGCGACTACCCCCTCGGCCCCGGCCTGGTCCTGACCAAGACCGCGCCTTCTTCCGCCGCGCCCGAGGACCTCGGCCGTATCGATGTGGTGCTGCTCTCCCACGACGAGCACCCCGACAACCTCGATCGCTCCGGCCGGGCCCTCCTCGCCGACGTGCCCCTCACCCTCACCACCCCCAGCGGCGTCGGCCGACTGGGCACAAACGCCAAGGGCCTTGCGGACTGGGAGTCCATCGAACTGGACCGTCCCGACGGCGGCACCGTGACCGTGACGGGCGTGCCCGCCATCCACGGCCCTGGGGCCCGCGAAGATGTCGAACCGATAGCGGGCGAAGTAGTGGGCTTCGTCCTCACCGCAGCCGACCTTGCCACGGTGTACGTCAGCGGCGACAACGCCTCGCTCGCCCTCGTCAAAGAGATCGCCGAGCGGTTCGGCCCGGTCGACACCGCCGTTCTCTTCGCAGGTGCTCCGCGCCTGCCCCTCTTCGACTCGACGGTGGTGCTCGACAGCGCCCAGGCCGCCGAGGCCGCTCAGCTCCTCGGAGCACGCCGGGTCGTCCCCGTCCACTTCGACAGCTGGGCCCACTTCACTGAAGGCCGCGACGACCTGGTGGCCGCCTTCACCGCCGCGGGACTGGCCGACCGCCTCCAGCTGAACTGAGCGAACCCCGGCCCACACCGCGGTATCAGGCCGGTCACTTCTGCCGGCCTCCCCGATGGATCGCCCTCACGGCCCCGCGGTGTTCCGCCATCCCGGCGAAACACCGCGGGCCGGAATGCTCGTTCGGCTCATGCACCGCGGACAGCGCATGTAGGCCCCGTTCTGTGATCCCCGAGCGTGTAGCGGACGATGTGCGGCTGGCGCTGGCGCCGGTGGAAGACCCGCCGATCTCGCCGAGCATGCCGCTGTGCTCCTGGTGCTGATGACACCGTCAGATGGAGTTCGTTCCCCGCTGAAGCAGGGACGCGTCGGGTGTGGGCGACAGGCGCCGCAGCGGCCTTCGCCAGCGGCGGAAGAACGCGTAGACGCGGCCCCAGCGCGGGAAGTCGGCCGGCATCGCGCCTTGACCGGCGATCTCGGACACGGGCCATGCGGCTTCGGGTCAGGGTAGTTGATGTTGTTTCGAGTACGGTCCGGGAGGCGATGGGACTGCGTTGTCCGAGGCTGGAGTGGCGGCGTCGGGTGTTGTAGGTGCAGCCGGCGGAACAGGTCGAGGCGGGCGTCGCGCTCGTCGGTCCAGGCATTGCGGCACTGGAGCGCGGACGGCAGAACCGCGGCCGGCCGCGGGCCGTAGTGCACAACGTAGCGGATCATGCAGGGCTGCTGTGCCATCCCGTCAGATGCTCTCGTCCCCTTGGAGTCTCACCGTGCGCCTTCTCTTCGACATCAACGACGAGGCCAACGACACCTACGTCACACACCGCGATTCAGAGCCGAAGGTTCCGGTCGGTGATGTTGCACGGGCGTTCGAGGCTACGGTCGGCTTGTCGGGCGAGTGACGTCTGAGGATGATCTCGATCGCAATACTCGCCAGTGACCCCGTCACCAGGGAGGGAGCCGCCTCCTGCCTGAGCAGTCATCGGGGACTGACCGTGCTGCACCAGCAGGAGCACGAGCGGGCGGACGTGGTCCTGATGCTCACGGTGGACGTCACCGAGGAGACGATGCTGCTCATGGAAGCGGTGGCCGCCGACTCGGTCAATCCGCGTATGGGAATCGTGCTGGTTGCCGGACATATGAGCGAGGGTCAGGTGGTGCGGGCGTTGCAGTTCGGCGTGCGCAGCGTGATATGGCGTCATGATGCGGGGTTCGACAAAATCGCCAAAGCCGTCCGAGGTGTCGCCGACGGATGCGGCGTTTTACCCACCCCGGTTCAGGGCTGGCTGATCAACCACATCGTGGCCGTACACCGCGACGTACTGGGGCCGATGGGGCTGACACCGTCGGGACTGGAGGCTCGCGAGGTGGATGTACTGCGGCTCCTCGCGGACGGCCTGGACACCACAGAGATCGCCCAGAAACTCAACTATTCCGAGCGCACCATCAAGAACATCATCAGCGGCATGATGAACCGCCTCGGGCTGCGCAACCGCACCCACGCGGTCGCCTTCGCACTGCGCTCCGGGACCCTGTGAGGTGTGGTGACCGAATTGCGGCTGCGTGCGACGGAAGTTGTGGTGAAGGCGCGACACGAGAAGCCAGCCACGTCAGGCCCGCCCGTGCCAACACCTTCAAAGTGACCGCTGCCCACCACCATGGACACCACGGTCCGGCTCGTCTGCGCCGCCGTACGCGAGGAAGAATTCGAGGTCCTGCCGGGCAGAGTCCGGCGCGGCCGGGCCGAGCTGCCGCGCGTGGACTCCTACCGTCATGGCTGGGCAGCGGGCGCACGCCCCTGGATCACTCGTAGACCACCCGAGCGCCCCGGCGAACGGAGGCATGTTGCCGCGCCCGACCGGGGGAAACGCGACGGGCACTGCTCGCGTGCACCGGGCCCGTCTGCCGGTGACCATCACGGCCGGCCCATGCCGGTGCGACCGGCCGCGGTGGGGAGGCGGAGCGATGCCTTGCTGCGGCCCGAAACGAGAGTGGAGCAGAGGCACATGGATTGGACAACGGCGTCGGCAGCCAGGGCCGGAAACCCGCGGCAGCCTCGTCCGGCACCGGCTAAGAGCAGCAGGAGCCGTCGGCCACGCAAACGGCCGGGCCTGGCGAGAGTGAAGATCGCGCAAGGTAGTGAGTGCTCGACCGGGCCGCTAATCGCGTTGCAGACAGTGGTTGCGGCCCGTGGCCGCTGGGGCGGGCCGGCCGGTTGAGGTCCGCATCTGGCCGAGACCGCGTGGTCGCCTATCACGGTTGTGTATCGGGCGGCTGCGGGAGAACCCGGCCTGGACCGGCTCCGTAGAAGGGGTTGTCGGCTCCACTTCGGAGGCCGCGCAGCACGCTGTGTCGGCCCTGTGGCTTCGAGCGCACAGGACGGCCAGGCAGAACAACGCGCAGCAGAAATCAGGCGATCGGGCGGGCCATGTGAGCGCCGTGTCCGATCGCGACCACTGATCTCCGGGGCGGGCGGGGCTGTTCCCCCCGGCCTTCCGCCCGCCCCGGGCTCCGCACGAGTTGAAGGATGCCCTTGACCCGCCCTACACGCGTCGTTGCATGCGTCACCGCGCTGCTGCTCGTCCTGGCGGGGGTTGCCGGTTGCGATTCCTCAGGACGGCTGTCGGCCTTCTCCAACCCCGTCGTGGAAGGGCTGTGGAGCATCCAGCGCATGGCACAGGCCCGGTCCGCGGACACCCGTGTGTCGAACGACATCGGCGAGGACGCCGACACGACAGACCCTGAGCCTGACCCGGTGCCCGCGCAGCCTCAGGAGGCGACGTACCACGACACCGCCGCGGTGATGGGGAAGATTTTCTTCGACACCCCCGACGGGCCGAGCGTGTGTTCCGGCACGGTGGTGGAGGACCCGGCGCGCCCCGGCAGATCGGGGCTGGTATGGACGGCGGGTCATTGTGTGCACGGCGGGGCCGGCGGCGGCTGGTTCCGCAACATCGTCTTCGTGCCCTCGTACAACAATCTCGGGCTCGAAGGAACGACCCGGCAGAGTGCAGGCGAGGAGCAGATCGCGCCCTTTGGAACGTGGTGGGCCACCTGGGCGGAGGTCGCTCCGGAGTGGATCGCTGAGGGGGGCTCCTCCGGCGGTAGCGGCTCACCGTTCGACTACGCGGTGCTCCATGTGCAGCGGCAGGGGGAGGCTGCGTCGCTCCAGGAGGTGATCGGTCAGGCGGCGCCGGTCTGGTTCGGCGCTCCGTCGGCGACACGTATCAGCGAGATGGCGGTTTGGGGGTACCCTGCCACGTCCCCGTTCGACGGAGAACGGATGTTCTCGTGCCGGGACAGGCCTGGGCGTCTGAAGATCCGTTCCGGGCAGCCAGTGTTGTACCGGATCGGCTGCACGATGACCGGGGGCTCCTCCGGGGGCGGCTGGTTCGCTCGTAGCCCGGCCAGCGGGCTGGCGCTGGTGAGCAACACATCTATTGGGCCGACCGACAACACCTGGCTGGCCGGGCCTCGTCTGGGCGAGTCGGCGGAGGAGCTCTACCGGCGCGTCAGCGACAAGGTGGGTTCGTCGTGAGGGCTTTGAGCTGGGCTCGGACGGCCTCCTTGTCGGCATGGTCGAGTCGTTCCAGAACGGCGAGGGCCTGAGTCCATGCCGCGCGGGCCTGCTCCACCTGGCCCGACGAGCGGTGGGTGTCCCCGAGGCGGCGCAGCGTGTCGGCCTCGGCATAAGGAACTCCGACTTTACGGAAGAGAGCGAGGGCCTGTTCGTAGCTGGCGACGGCGTCGGAATGCCGTCCCAGGTGGTGCTGAGCGAGACCGATGCTGTCCAAGATGTCCGCTGCGAGGTAGGGACGGTGGTGAACCTCTGTTATGGCCAGAGCTTCCTGGCAATGGGCGAGCGCCTGTGGGTGCTGTCCGAGCAGGATGTGGCACCAGCCGACGGCGTTGAGCGCCGCAGCGGTGCGCGGGCCCGGGTCGCCGGTCACCCGATGCCGAGCGAGGGACTGCTCGGCGTGGGACAGCGCTGCCTCCAGGTCGCCCTGCTGCTCGGCCACCCAGCTCAGCAACCGGTGGCTTTCGGCGCAGGCGGTCATCTCGCCTGCGGCGGTGAAGAGTTCCACGGCACGCTCCATGTGGTTGCGCGCCTCCTCGACCCGGCCCAGACAGGCCGCGGCCCGGGCGAGGTTCTGATGGACGTGTGCCTGGGCACAGAGGTCTTCAAGGCGCTTGGCCGCCTCCATCGCCATGCGCTGGGTTGCTTCGAGGTCGTGCCAGTGAGCCTTCCGGTCCAGGTGGTGGCCGATGGCCCAGGCGAGTTGCCAGGTGTGCGTGTCACACCCATGGGCGGCCGCTGTTCTGATGGCCGCCATCAACACGGCTTGTTCGGTGTCGAGCCAGGCTGCGGCTGGTCCGGCGCGTTCTGGGCCTTCCGGGAATTCCTCGGCCTGGACACCCTGGGACGGTGCGGGCAGCGCGATGGCCTGCCGGTCGGGTGAGTACGCCCGCCCTGCGCGGTGCGCACTGTGCAGATAGTGGTCCAGGACGCGGATGCGGGCGGCGTGCCGCTCGTCCGGTGCGTCGGTGGCGCAAGTCAGCTCGTCGGCATAGGCACGCAGCAGGTCGTGGAGGACGTACCGGCCGGGCCCGGGT
Organism: Streptomyces sp. NPDC058086; assembly: GCF_042885015.1. Taxonomy (NCBI): domain Bacteria; kingdom Bacillati; phylum Actinomycetota; class Actinomycetes; order Kitasatosporales; family Streptomycetaceae; genus Streptomyces; species Streptomyces sp. NPDC058086. The sequence goes on from NZ_JBHVST010000126.1 coordinate 22,630, forward strand.
TCGTCCACGAGGTGGGCCTCGGTCAGTTCGGTCAGCAGTTGGTACGTGTGCGGGACGGTGAGGCCGGCGAGGCTCGCTGCGGCGGCCAGCGAGGTGTCCGGGCCCGGGTACAGGGCGATCAGCCGGAACAGGCGTGCGGCGGCGGGGGTGAGGGCGTGGTACGACCAGGAGAAGACGGCACGTACGTCGGCTGCCGTGTCGCAGCCGCTCAGGGTGTTCAGGCGGCTTTGGCCGTTGGCCAGTTCATGGGCGAGAGTCGCGAGGGGAAAGGCCGAGCGGGCCAGCGCGCGTGCGGCGGCGATGGACAGGGCGAGTGGCAGGCGGGCGCAGTGTTCGATGATCTCGTCGAGGGCTGCCGGCTCGGCGGCAGCCCTGTTGGCGCTCAGTCTGCGTGCGAGGAAGTCACGCGCCTCCGCGAGGGTAAGCACGTCGAGGTGGACCGGGTGGGCCCCGTCGGTGGCTATCAGGCCGGACAGCCGGTTCCTGCTGGTGACGATCACCATGCAGCCGGGGTTCGCGGGAAGCAGCGGGCGCACTTGCTGGGCATCGCGGGCGTTGTCCAGCAGGAGCAGCACTTGCCGCCCGGCGAGTTGTGTGCGGTAGCAGGCCGCGAGTGCGTCGGCATCCTGCGGCAGGCTGATCGGTTCACTACCGAATGACTCGAGAACCGTGCGCAGTGCCCGGTCCGGGGAGACCGGGAGTCCGGACGGGTCGAAACCCCTGAGGTTGATGTACAGCTGGCCGTCGGGGAAGCGCGAGGCGACGCGGTGAGCCCAGTGGACTGCGAACGTGCTCTTGCCGACTCCGGCCATGCCGGTGATGACTGCGACGCCGACGTGGGCGGGCATTCCGTCGTCGCCGTCGAGCATCAGGTCGACCTGGGCGAGCTGCGCCGCGCGCCCGACAAAGGCTGGCAGATCGACGGGGAGCTGTGCGGGCGTCGTCTGAAGGGGCGCCTGCTGCGGTGGGTGTGTGGATGCCGGTGGGGTGGTCAGCGCAACGTCTGCCCGCAGGATGCGCTCATGCATGTGCCGCAGTGCAGGTCCCGGATCGATCCCCAGCTCGTCGGCGAGAAGCGAGCGGGCCTCGCTGTAGGTCATGAGTGCCTCGGCCTGGCGTCCCGACCGGTACAGGGCGAGCATCAGCATCTCCCGGAACCGTTCGTCCATCGGGTGCTCGGCCACCAGAGCGGCCAGTTCCCGTGCGATGTCGGTGTGCTCGCCCAGGTCGAGCCGGACCGCGAAGCTTGCCTCCAAGGCCGAAAGGCGCAGTCGGTCAAGCCGGTCGCGCTGTGCCTGGGCGTATTCGCCGCGGATTCCGGTCAGCGCTGTCCCCTGCCAGTGAGCGAGGGCGTCGTTCAGGTACCGGGCGGCGGCCTTGCTGTCGTTGTCGCGTCGGGCCTGGTCCGCCCGGCCGACGAGGTGCCGGAAGGCGGTCAGGTCGAGTGAGTCGGGACAGGTGGACATCTGGTAGCCGTCGCCCACTGAATGGATTGCGGGGGGCCCGAGCAGTTGACGCAGCCGATACACGTAGGTGCGCAGCGAACTCAGCGCGGACCCCGGTGATCCGGTCCCCCAGACGGCGTCGACCAGCGTCTGGACCGAGACCTGTGCGCCTTCGCCGAGCAGCAGTATGGCGAGGACGGCACGCTGCTTCGGGGGTCCGAGATCAATCTCGTCCGGCCCCCGCCAGCCACGGACGGGCCCCAGAACAGCGAAGCGAAGTTGCTCCCCCATTCACGTTCTCCCCTGCTCGTACCGCGGGCGGTGCCTTCCACCGGTGCGTGTTCTGGACGTGGATGACGTCGCTGCGGCCGTCGGCGCGGCTAGCTGCGACGCTACGATCCGCCGACCGGATGGTCCATGATTGGGCGTCTGGAGAATCTGCGCGATCGTCCACGGTGTCATCGGCTGCCCCACAGCGCTGTGACGGCCTCGGCGGTCGTCCAGGTGGCGCTCGCCAGGAAGCGGAAGTTGATGAGGGCGGAGAGATAGCCATCGCCTTCCGGGAGCCGCGGGCCGGCTGTGGCATCCCGGACTGAGGTGCCCCAAAGTTCTCGGACAGCGGTCCCCATAGGATCGAAGTCCAGAACGGCGGAGAGAGCACGTGGCACAGAAACGTAGGAAGTTCAGTCCTGAGTTTCGGGACGAGGCGGTCAAGATGGTGGTCGTGGAGTCCCGCCCGATCGCCGAGGTCGCCCGAGAGATACAAGTGAACGAGGGAACGCTGGGCACCTGGGTCAGCCGGTACCGGCAAGAGCACGCCGGGGAGGAGATTCCCCTGAACATCAGCGAACGCGCCCGCCTGCGCGAACTGGAACGCGAGAACCGGGAACTCCGTATGAAGACCGAGTTCCTGGGAAAAGCGGCGGCCTTCTTCGCCCAGGAATACCGGTGACGGAGAAGTACGAGTTCATCGACGGCGAGGCCGACAACTTTCCCGTGCAGCAGATGTGCACCTGGGCGGGAGTATCCACGTCGGGCTTCTACCACTGGAGAACGAGGCCGTTGTCGGCCACCGCGAAGCGCCGTGCGGAACTGAGGACCGTCATCCTCCAGGTCTTCTCCGACTCTCACGAGACCTACGGCTACCGGCGTGTCCACGCCGCGCTCCAGCGGATGAACGTGCAGGCCGGAGCGGAACTGGTCCGCGCGCTGATGCGCGAGCTCGGCCTGGTGCCATGCCAGCCGCGGCCCTGGCGGGCGACCACGATCGCCGATGATGCGGCGCCGGCCACGCCCGACCTGCTGGCCCGCGACTTCACCGCTGACGCTCCCGGGCGCAAACTGGTCAGCGATGTCACCTACGTTCACACCTGGGCCGGTTTCCTCTATCTCGCGACCGTCATCGACTGCCACACCAAAGCCGTGATCGGCTGGGCGATGGCCGACCACATGAAGACCTCTCTCATATCGGATGCACTCGACATGGCGGCCCGGAACATCGACCTCGCCGAGGGCTGCATATTTCATTCCGATCGCGGCAGCCAATACACGTCTCGGGAACTTCGTTGCAAGCTCCGCTCGTTGGGCCTGCGAGCGTCCGTCGGCCGCGCTGGTGTCTGCTGGGACAATGCGATGGCTGAATCATTTTTCGGCGCCCTCAAAAACGAACTCGTGCACCGAACTACGTTCCCAACACGCGCACACGCCCACCGGGCGATCGTCCGCTACATCGAGATGTTCTACAATCGAAAACGCCTCCACTCCGGCCTCGGCTACAAGACTCCCGCAGAAGTCCACGCCCAGTACGAGGAGTTGCAGGCAGCAGCATAGGCAGAACCCTCAACACCGCTGTCCGAGAAGCGCAGGGCCCCTCACTCCGCGGTGGGTGCGTTCCACGGACAGTGGTTGATCGTGCCCTGGTGCAGATTCGCGAACTCGTCACGCAGGAGCGTGATCTGCTACAGCGGCAACGTTATGCCGAGTTCCTGCATGGCGCTGGAGGGCGGGCCGCCTTCGGAGCGTTCGGTCTTGTAGCCCTTGACGCGGGGTTCGAGGGTGCGAGGGTCGACGGCTTCGGCAGGCGCGCTCTTGGCGTACAGGCCCTCGGGCTGGCTGTCGCGGTCGTGGGGCAGGAGCCAGAACACGCGACGGCGGAACGTGCCGGAGGCGCGGGAGGGTTTGGCCGTGGGGCCCAGGAGGGCGTAGCCGACCATGCGGCCGTCGCGGTGGTAGGCCGGCTTTCCCTTGCGGGTGGGGAGCCGGTCCAGGCTCTGGCGGAC
>NZ_JBHVST010000127.1:0-26006 GCF_042885015.1 Streptomyces sp. NPDC058086
CTTGACCGCGGCCGGCCGCGGGGCCCCCCCCCGGGCTATGTGCGACCGGCCCTCCCCCCGACCCCATGGGGTTCACCCCCCCCGCCCCCCGCCCCGCCCCGGCCGCCCCCGGCGGGGCCGGGCCGGCGGCGTTCTCCCGCGCACACATCGACGCGCATCAGCACCCCCGCCACGCCGGTTTCAGCTCCTGGACCGGACCAACTCCGCTGGAGGGCTTGACGCGGTCATGCAAGCAGGGCCACCTTGTACGGCAACCCGGTAAGGAAACTTTCCTAACAGAAGGGTCCCCCACAGTGCGCTCTCGAACACTGACCCTCGCGGCCGTCGCCGGTGCCGCGCTCCTCGCGACCGCGGCACTCCCGGCCAGCGCGTCGGGCTCCGTCACCCCCCGTTCCGCCCAGGAGGGTTCGGTCAGCGCGGCCGACCTGCTCGCCAAAGTGACGTCCTGTTCGCAGATTTCGAGCGGCAAGTACAAGACCGACGACGAGACCTCGGCCACCATCCCCGTCTGCGGCAAGAACGGCGCGGTGTTCTGGAAGGCCGACATGGACATCGACTGCGACGGACAGGTCACCAGCAAGTGCAACGGCGACGCCGACCCCTGGTTCCAGGACGACACGGCGTTCCACCAGTCCGACGGGAAGCCGCTGCGCGCCGAGTCACTGCCGTATGTGGTCGTGCCCAGCACCAGCAGCATCTGGAAGTACACGAGTTACGGCATCAAGGGCGGCGGTGTCGTCGCCGTGATCTACAACAACAAGGTCGAGTACGCGGTGGTCGGCGACACCGGGCCCACGAAGATCATCGGTGAGGCGTCGTACGCCACGGCGAAGGCTCTCGGCATCGACCCCGACCCTGCGACGGGCGGGGCCGACTCCGGGGTGACGTACATCCTCTTCAAGAACTCCCAGGTGTCCCCGATCGAGAGCCACAGCGCGGCGGTGTCGCTCGGAGACTCGCTGGCGAAGCAGTTCCTCCAGAACAACTGAGGCTTCCACTACAACTGAGGCGCCCGCGGGTCAGACGTCAGTTGGGCTGGCCGATCGGACGTACCACCACAGTGTTCACATCGACGCCCGACGGCTGTCCGATCGCCCAGACGATCGACTCGGCGAGCTGGTCCGCCGTCAGCAGATGACCGGGTGGCAGGCTCCCGTTGCTGTCCCAGAACGGGGTCTCCACCCGGCCCGGCGAGATCAGGGTCACGCCGACTCCGAACTCGGTCACCTCGCGACGGGCGTTCTCGGCGAGCCCGGTCACGGCCCACTTGGTGGCCCCGTAGAAGTTGCCCGGTCCGTGGACGTGGCCCGCCACACTTCCGACCAGCACGATCCGGCCCCGCGTCTCCTTCAGGGCGTCGATGGAAGCCCTGATCAGCAGCGCGGGACCGAGCACATTGGTCAGCACCATCTCGGACCAGCCCGCCGGGTCACCGCCGGCGACGGTGTCGTGCGTGGCGAAGCCCGCGTTGGCGACGACGGTGTCGAGGCGGCCGAACTCCTTGAGCGTCAGCTCGACCGCGGCACGCACCTGGTCGTACTCGGCCGCGTGCCCGACGACCGTCAACAGCCCATCGGGACGCCCGAGTTCCTCGGCAAAAGCACGAAGCCGCTCCTCGCCGCGGCCGGTGACCGTGACCTGGTGGCCGGCATCGAGCAGTCGCCGCGCGACCGCGGCGCCGATACCGCTTCCGCCACCGGTGATGAGTGCGACAGGTGAGTCGGTCATGGATACCCCCGTAGATGTGTGAAGACCAGCGGGAGTACATCACTTGGAGCTCTCTCGAAGTCAAGGGCAGAGCCGCCGACCTCCCTCGACACGTCTGCCAGTAGGGCACGTCCGGCAGATATCTGCGCCACTCGGTCCGGGTGGCCCCGCCCCCCGCCCGGGCGCACACATCGTCCGCCGCACGTTCCGGCGTCAACTGCGCCGAGCGTCAGGGCAGATGGGCTGTCGCGATGCGCAACTCCCCACCACCCGAGGTGAATCCGGTCGCGAGGACGGGTCCGTCACCGGTCGGCAGGGTCGCTCCCGCCAGTCGCGGGGAGGCCGTCTCCCACACACGGACCGAGCCGTCGGCCCGGCTCGCGGCCAGCAGCGAACCGTCGGCCGAGAAAGCCAGAACGGGCCGCTCGACGGTGGAGTCGGCGGCTGCCAGGACGGCGATCCGGTGCTGCCCGCCCGCGTCCCACAGAGTGAGGCGCCCCAGGGTGTCGGCGGCGGCCAAGAAGCGTCCGTCGGGGCTGAAGACCGCGGTGCGCAGGAGATCCTCACCCTCGAACCCCCTCCTGCGCCTGCCCGTCCCGACGTCGATCAGGGCGCCTTCGGCGGTCACGACCGTGCGCCCTGCCGGGTCGATCGCGATGGCGTCCTCGGTCCGCGTTCCGATGGTGCGGGAGCCGGGGTGCGGGCCCTGTCGTGTGACGCGGATCCCGTCGCGGGTGTTGACGGCGGTGTGCACGGTGCCGTCGGCGGCGACGGCCCGGGCTCCATACCGTGGCGCGGATGCGGCCGGCTTCCCGTCGGCGTCGAACGCGGCGTCGGTCCGCTCCTTCTTCCGCCACGCCGGGCTGATGAGCCCGTGCAGCGAGAGGGTGCGTACGACTCCCTGCCTGGGAGCCTTCGCGGTAGCGCAACACGCCCTGCCGCGGGTCGAGCCGGATGTCGGTGACGGCGGGCGTCTCGACGGGGAACGTGACGACCGGCCGGCGCGGCCCGCCGTCCGCCGGAGCCGGACTGTCCGTACGCCACAGGGCCAGGCCGGCCGAACCCCAGGTGAGGACGTAGGCACCCGTGGGGTCGAACGCCACCGCGTTGACGCCCTCGCCGTGTGCGCGCGCCCGGGCACGTGCTGACCGGCCGGAACTACTCCGGCTTCACCGCGACGTACAGGGTGTGCGCTGTCAGCAGGAAGACGTCCGGCCGGTGGTACACGCTCGCCTTGTCGTCCGGGTCGAGGAGACGGTCGAGGATGGCGAGGTCGTCCGCGTCGAGGCCGGGGGCGAGGGCGTCGCGGCGGTGGGTGAGGGAGGTGACGACGAAGGCGCGCGTCTCGTCCGAGACCGGGGCGGGGAGGTCGACGAGGAAGGTGCGGGTCGCCGTGTGGCGCAGGCCGACGGCGGTCATCAGGGCGGGCCAGTCCTCCGTCTCTCGCACCGCTGCGGGCAGCTCGTCCCGCATCCGGCCGAACCACTCGTCGTGGACCGCGTCGACACGGGACTGAAGGCCGGGGCGGCCGATGCCGATCTCGCGCGGGAAGTAGCGCATGGGCAGGCCGCCTTCCATGAGGGCGAGGGTGCCGCCGGGCGCGAGGGCGCGCGCGAAACCGGCGAGCGCGGCGCGCTGGTCGCCCACGTGATGCAGGGACCTGCTCGCCCACAGAAGGTCGGCCGGATACTCCAACTCATCGAGTCCGCCGCCGAGTTCGGCCCGAAGGGTACTGAAGCGGTCGCCGACGCCGAGCCGGTCGGCGCGGGCGCGGGCCCGCTCCAGCAGGGGTTCCACCTCGTCCACGGCCACGACCCGCGCCGCGGGGAAGGTGTCCGCGAGGAAACAGGAGATGACACCGGGGCCGCTGCCCGCGTCCACGATCAGCCCGGTCCCGGACCGCTGGTCCCGCAGCCAGCGCGCCGCCTCGGTGTACTGGGGGCTGAACAGCTCCGCCTCCTGCTCCAGCATGGGGATCATCTGGCCGAAGTCCATGTGGGTGTGGTCGTGAGCGTGCCGGGCGTTCTCTTGGTTGTGGTGGTGGCCGTGCGCCATGGTGGTCCGCCTCTCGTCCGGGTGCGTACACAGCGTGCCCCTCGGTTCCCGGAAACGGCCAACGATGTTGCGCGAACAGCAAAAACGGCGGTCGGAAAATCTGATGCGTCCGAAGCGGTGTGTCCCCGAGCATGGCCCCATGGACGACGAGATGGTGGAGCGGTTCCTCGAGGACGGGTTCGTGAAGATCGAGGGCGCCTTCCCGCCGCGCGTCGCCGAGAGCTGCGCCCGGCTGCTGTGGAAGGAGACGGGGTACGACCCGGACGACCCCGGCGCCTGGAAGGACCCCGTGCACTGGGTGAGCAGCATGGCGCAGGGCCCGTTCGCCGCCGCGGCCAACTCCCCCGCCCTGCACCAGGCCTTCGATCTGCTGGTCGGCGAGAGACGCTGGGAGCCGCGCTACGCGCTGGGCAGCTTCCCGCTGCGGTTCCCGCACGCGCAGGAGCCGGACGACGCGGGCTGGCACATCGAAGGGAGCTACCTCCCCGACGGCGAGACGCTCTACCACTCCAATCTCCGCTCGCGGGGCCGGGCGCTGCTGATGCTCTTCCTGTTCAGCGAGGTGACCGGGGCCGACGCCCCGACCCGCATCAGGGTGGGCTCGCACCTCGATGTGCCCCCGGTCCTGGAGCCGTACGGCGAGGCGGGGGCCTCGTTCCTCGAACTCGGCCCGAAGGTGGCCGAGGCCTCCGCGCACCGCCCGCTCGCCCACGCCACCGGCCACCCCGGCGACGTATTTCTCTGCCACCCGTTCCTGGTGCACGCGGCGCAGCCGCACCACGGCACGCGCCCGCGTTTCATGGCGCAGCCGCCGCTGTATCCGGCGGTGCCCTACGAGCTGGAGCGGGCGGACGGCGACTACTCGGCGGTGGAGTTCGCGATCCGCCGGGGGCTGGCCCAGGAAGCCTGACCCCCGGCGGATCACCAGGTCGGGCGCCCTACAGCGGCGGATACGCGTTCGTCATCAGCTGCTGGAACTGCGCCGAGAACCAGTGCCCCGACAGCGGGGCGTTCGGCAGCGCGCCGGACATGTTGTTGTTGTTCCGGGGGTTGCCCGTGTACGTCGGGTCGCACATCCGGTCGAAGCCCTTGCCCTCGTCGTTGGCGATGGCGGAGCTGGAGCCGTCGGACTCACCCGGGGGCTTCATCCACACATAGGCGTCGATCCCGGTGGCCGGGGAGGCCTGCGGGCGCTCGCCGAGACCGGCACCGGCCTGGTTGCACCAGTTCCCGACGTGGATACGGCGGTCGTAGCGCCCGCCGTCGACGTAGGTGTCGACGCTGGTCGTCGCGCCGGGACCGGTGGGCCGGGTGGTGCCGCCCCAGCCGTTCCTGGAGGTGTCGATCAGCATTCCGATGCCGGAGTTGAAGCCGACCGACACGAGCTGGTTGCGGAAGGCCTGGGCGAAGGACAACTCGTCGACGTACCGGTTGTAGTCGACCCACTTGGACAGGCGGACGGAGGTGCCGTTCACCGTGTCGTTGATGGTGAAGTTGTTCTCCTTCAGGGCGCTGTAGTTCGCCGTGTTGGTGATGAACCCGGCGACGTCGTCGACCGTGGCGCCCTCGCTGGTGGCCGCCTGCTTGAACAGGGTGGCGGACGGGGCGAAGTTGTCGTCCCAGCCGATCCAGCCGTGGTGGCCGGCGTCCAGGTAGTTGTAGACGTTCGGGATCGCGCCGAGCTTGGCGAGCGCGTAGCCCACGCCCTTCACGTAGTTGCCGTTGGCGAGCATCGTGTCGCACTGCGGGGTGGCGGTGGCCCGGCTGCCGGTGTTGGTGACGAGGTTCGGCAGCGAGTCGATCTCGATGGTCGTGACGATCCGCAGCGAGGCGTACTTGCTGTCCGCGAGGATCGCCGCGATCGGGTCGATGAACTGCGTCTTGTACTTGTCGATCTCCGTCGGGCCGAGCTCTCCGTTGGAGGCGAGGGCCGCGCAGTCACGTCCGGGCAGATCGTAGACGACCAGCTGGACGACCTCTTCGCCGCTGCCCTTCTGCGCGAGCGCCGCGTCGAGGTGGGCGCGCAGGCCCATGCTGCCGCTCGCCCCGTTGATCGCGGCGATCCGGTCGAGCCAGACGCCGGTGGGCTGGTTGGAGATCCGGCCGCCGCCGGTCTCCGCCGCCGCCTTCGCGGACCACTCCGGGTTCACGTACACCTTGGCACCGGCGTACGGGTTGTCGACTCTCCCGGAGGGGTCACTGCCCCCTCCGCCGCCTCCGCCACCGCTGCCGTCGTCGACGTTGCAGGTCACCCCGTCGAGGGTGAAGGAGGTGGGCAGCGCGTTGGTGCCGCTGTAGGAGGCGTTGAAGCCGAAGCTGACCGAACCGCCGGTCGCCAGCGTCCCGTTGTAGGTCTCGTTGGCCGCGGTGACGGCGGTGCCGCTCTGGCTGATCTTCGCGTTCCAGCCCGAGGTCACCTTCTGGCTCCCGGCGTACGCCCACTTCACCGCCCAGGAGGTCTTGGCGGCGCTGTTGTTGGTGACCGTGACGGCGGCGGTGAAGCCGGTGTCCCACTGGTTCTGCACCTTGTAGTCGACGGTGCAGGGGACGGCGGCGATCCCGGCGGGGTCCGCGGGAACGGCCGCCACGGCGGTGCCCGAGGCGCCGGCGAGCAGGACGAGCGCCCCTAAGAGCGCGGATTTGGTACGACTCATGAGTACGGGTTCCCATCTCTTCTTGTGCGGGTGTCCGTTGACTTCTTGCGCGGGTGTGCGTCGGGTTCCTGCGCGGGTGTGCGTCTGATTCCTGCGCCGGTCATCCGTTGAGGGCGCGCACCGGTCATCCGTTGAGGGCGCGCACCGGTCATCCGTTGAGGGCGCGCAGATGATCACGCAGCCCGACTCCGTACGACGTGGGAGTGCCGTCGTAACTGGAGATCAGGGAGGGACCGGAGGAGCAGTCCCAGGTGTTCCAGGTCCAGCCGAGGTAGGAGAGCCCCCGGTCGTCGAACCACTTCATCGCGGTGTCGATGAAGCCGTGGGAGCAGGTGTTCTCGCCGATCTCCCCCGCCACGAGCGGGACTTGGGCCGCCACCGGGGCGAGCGTCGAGTTCCAGCAGCTCTCACTGGCACAGGTGTTGAAGTTGTAGGTGTGGAAGGCGGCGACGAGGTTGCCCGTCGGGTCGCTGGGTTTGTACGTCAGCCACTGGCTCAGGTCGTTGGAGTACGCGAGCCCGCCGGCCAGGACCAGGTTCCTGGCGCCGGTGCCGCGCACCGCGTCGACCAGGTCCTGCATCCCGGCGACCTCGTAGCCGATGCCCGGGCAGGTGCCGCCGTCCTTCCAGCAGGCCCACGCCTGGGCGGTGGTGGAGGTCGCGCGGTCCGGGTAGGGCTCGTTGAACAGGTCGAAGGCGACGGCCTGGTCGTCCTTGAACGTACTGGCGACCGAGGACCAGAACGCCGGGCTGTACCGCGCGTCCGGCATCGGCTTCTGGCAGGTGGCGTGCACGTCGGAGCAGCCCGCCGAGTTCCCGGTGTACTGCCCGTAGTTCCAGTGCAGTTCGACGAGCGGGGTCATCCCGTGCGCCTCGACCTTGGCGACCAGGTCCTTGACCGCGGAGATGTAGTTGGCGCCCGCGTACTCCGGTTTGATGTTGGACAGGCCCAGCCAGCACTCCTCGTTGAGCGGGATGCGGACCGTGTTGGCCTTCCAGTCGGCGATCGCCTTGACCGAGGCGTCGTCGACCGGGCCGTCGAAGATGCCGTATCCCTGGACGCACATGAACTCGCCGCCGGAGCGGTTGACGCCGAGCAGCCGCCGCGTCGTGCCGTCGGCGTCGACGAGCTTGTTCCCGGAGACGTGCAGCTTGGGCGCGGTGCCGGTGGTGGGCGGCGGGTCCGTCGGGGTCGGCGACGGCTCCGTGTCCACGTTGCACGTGGTCCCGTTGAGCTTGAACGTCGTGGGTACGGCGTTGCTCCCCGACCACGAGGCGAGGAACCCGGCGCTGACACTGGCCACTGAGCCCAGCGAGCCGTTCCAGCTCTCGTTGGCCGCGGTGACCGTCGTCGCGGACTGGGACCACTTGGCGTTCCAGCCCTGGCTGATCTTCTGACCGCCCGCGAAGTCGAAGGTGAGACTCCAACCGCTGAGCGCGGCCATGTTGTTGGTGATCTTCACGGCGCCCTGGAAGCCGGTGTCCCACTGGCTCGTGACGGAGTAGTCCACCGTGCACGCGGGTGTGGCTCCCGAAGCCGTGACGACCGGCGCGATCGCGGTGCCCACGAGGGCGACCGCGGCGCCGACCACTAAAAGTCCTGAACGCGGAGGGTGTCGCATGAGCGACTCCTTGCAGCTCGGGCGCGTCGTGACGGACGCGTCGACTGATGGAACCGCTCCCACTGGTGCGGATGAAGTTAGCGCCAAGTGCCGGTAAAGGACAGAGGCGTCGCACTGTTGATCAATCGAACAATTTCGACTCTTCAAGCACCTTGACCCCTTCGACCCCCCTCTCCAATATGGGAGCGCTCCCACTGGTTCAAGGCTTGTTGCTGCTCCGCCCCCACTTCTCCGAGCCGCAAGGAGGAACCAGCACATGCACCCCAGTTCCAGAAGGAGAAGACGCACCACCCTGCGGCTGTGGACCGCCGTGGTGGCCGCTCTCGCACTGCCGCTCACGATGCTCGCCAATGGTTCAACTCCTGCTCAGGCGGCGGGAGTTCAGTGCAGTGTCGACTACAAGACCAATGACTGGGGCTCCGGCTTCACCGCGGATCTCACGCTCACCAACCGGGGCACCGACCCGATCAACGGCTGGACCCTGACGTACGACTACGCGGGCAACCAGACGCTGACCAGCGGCTGGAACGGGACCTGGTCGCAGTCCGGCAGGACGGTCACCGCGAAGAACGCCTCCTGGAACGGGACGATCGCCGCCGGGGCAGCGGTCTCCACCGGCGCGCAGTTCACCTACAGCGGCACCAACACGGCGCCCGCCCCCTTCGCGATCAACGGCACCACCTGCACCGGCGCCCACCAGCCGCCCGTCACCGTGCTGACCAGCCCGGCCGCGGGCGCGGTCTACACCCAGGGCGACGCGATCCCGCTGGCCGCGACCGCGGCGGCCGCCGACAACGCGACGATCAGCAAGGTCGAGTTCTACGACGACACGATCCTGCTGGGCACGGACACCAGCTCCCCCTACACGCTGTCGACCTCGAGCTTGACCGTCGGCAGTCATTCGCTGGTGGCCAAGGCGTACGACAGCCTGGGTGCTTCCGCGGCGTCCACACCGGTCGGCATCACGGTCACCTCGGGTCCCGCCGTGGTGGCCTCGCCGACCCAACTCGGCGTCCAGCAGGGCAAGTCGGGAACGTTCGCCGTGCAGCTTTCGAAACAACCGGCCGCGAACGTGACGGTGACGACCGCCCGTACGGACGGCAATACGGGACTGTCCCTCACCGGCGGCGCCTCGCTCACCTTCACCCCGGCCAACTGGAACACGGCGCAGAACGTCACCATCACCGCCGACGCCTCCGGGACCGGCGCCGCGACCTTCACGGCCTCGGCGACCGGGTACGCCAAGGCGACGGTCACCGTGACGGAGCTGGCCGCGTCGAAGGCGTACGACGCGCGCTTCCTGGACGTCTACGGCAAGATCACCAACCCGGCGAACGGCTACTTCTCCCCCGAGGGCATCCCCTACCACTCGGTGGAGACGCTGATCGTCGAGGCGCCGGACCAGGGTCATGAGACGACGTCGGAGGCGTACAGCTATCTGATCTGGCTACAGGCGATGTACGGGAAGGTCACCGGCGACTGGTCCAAGTTCAACGCCGCGTGGACGACCATGGAGACGTACATGATCCCCACCCACGCCGACCAGCCGACGAACTCCTTCTACAACGCCTCGAAGCCGGCCACGTACGCGCCCGAGCTGGACACTCCGAACGAGTACCCGGCCAAGCTCGACACGGGCGTCTCCGTCGGCTCCGACCCGATCGCGGCCGAACTGAAGAGCGCGTACGGCACGGACGACGTGTACGGCATGCACTGGCTCCAGGACGTCGACAACGTCTACGGCTACGGCAACGAGCCCGGCAAGTGCGAGGCCGGACCGACCGCGACCGGACCGTCGTACATCAACACCTTCCAGCGCGGCGCGCAGGAGTCGGTGTGGGAGACGGTGCCACAGCCGACCTGCGACGCCTTCAAGTACGGCTCCACGAACGGCTACCTGGACCTCTTCACCGGGGACTCCTCGTACGCCAAGCAGTGGAAGTACACCGACGCGCCGGACGCCGACGCGCGGGCGGTGCAGGCCGCGTACTGGGCCGACGTGTGGGCCAAGGCGCAGGGCAAGGGCGGCGATGTGTCCGCGACCGTCGGCAAGGCGGCGAAGATGGGCGACTATCTGCGCTACGCCATGTACGACAAGTACTTCAAGAAGATCGGCAACTGTGTCGGCCCGTCGACCTGCGCGGCCGGCACCGGCAAGGACGCCTCGCACTATCTGCTCTCCTGGTACTACGCCTGGGGCGGCGCGAACGACACCTCCGCGGGCTGGGCCTGGCGCATCGGCTCCAGCCATGTCCACGGCGGCTACCAGAACCCGCTGGCCGCGTACGCGCTCAGCTCCTACGCGGACCTGAAGCCCAAGTCCTCGACGGGGGCGGCCGATTGGGGTACCTCCCTCACCCGGCAGCTGGAGTTCTACCGCTGGCTGCAGTCCAACGAGGGCGCCATCGCGGGCGGCGCGACCAACAGCTGGGCGGGCCGTTACGCGACCCCGCCGGCCGGGACGCCGACCTTCTACGGCATGTACTACGACCAGCAGCCCGTGTACCACGACCCGCCGTCCAACCAGTGGTTCGGGTTCCAGGCCTGGTCCATGGAGCGGGTCGCCGAGTACTACCAGCAGACGGGGAACGCGAGCGCGAAGGCGATCCTCGACAAGTGGGTCTCCTGGGCGCTGTCCAAGACCACGATCAACCCGGACGGCACCTACCAGATCCCCTCCACGCTCCAGTGGTCCGGCTCCCCTGACACCTGGAACGCATCGAGTCCCGGCGCCAACAGCGGACTTCACGTGACGGTCGCCGACTACACCAACGACGTGGGTGTGGCGGCCGCGTACGCCAAGACCCTGTCGTACTACGCCGCCAAGTCCGGCAACGCCCAGGCGAAGGCGACGGCGAAGGCACTCCTCGACGGCATGTGGAGCAACTACCAGGACAGCCTGGGCATCGCCGTCCCCGAGACCCGCGCCGACTACAACCGCTTCGACGACACGGTCTACGTACCGAGCGGCTGGAGCGGCAAGATGCCGAACGGCGACACGATCAACTCCACCTCGACCTTCACCTCGCTCAGGTCCTTCTACAAGAACGACCCGAACTGGTCGAAGATCGAGGCCTATCTGGCGGGCGGAGCCGCGCCCTCCTTCACGTACCACCGGTTCTGGGCCCAGGCGGACATCGCCCTGGCCATGGGCTCGTACGCGGAACTTCTCGAATAGTCCCCGCCGGGCGCTCCGCGGGTTGGGCGGTACTTGAGCTGCGGGCCGGTTGTGGCTGGTCGCGCAGTTCCCCGCGCCCCCAGGGGCGCGGGACCAGCACCGTGCCTCCAAGAGCGCCCGAAGCTCCGCGTGCGTGGTCCCGTCACCTGACGACGGGGCCACCTGGCCGGGCGGCTCCCACCCGCATTGGGGGCCGCCCGGTAGCCATGCCCTCCTTCAGAGAGGACCCCACCGTGCGAAGAACCCGCATTCTCACCGCCGTACTGGCCCTCGCCGCCGGCTTACTGGCGGGCAGCCCGTCCGCCCTCGCCGCGAGCACCCCGACAACGACGCTCGCCGCCGACACGTACACCTGGAAGAACGCGCGGATCGACGGCGGCGGCTTCGTCCCCGGCATCGTCTTCAACCGCTCCGAGAAGAACCTCGCCTACGCCCGCACCGACATCGGCGGCGCCTACCGCTGGCAGGAGTCGACGAAGACCTGGACCCCGCTCACGGACTCGATCGGCTGGGACCAGTGGGGCCACACCGGGGTGGTCAGTCTCGCGTCCGACTCCGTCGACCCGAACAAGGTGTACGCGGCGGTCGGCACGTACACGAACAGCTGGGACCCCGGCAACGGTGCCGTGCTGCGCTCCGCCGACCGGGGCGCGAGCTGGCAGAAGACGGACCTGCCCTTCAAGCTGGGCGGGAACATGCCGGGCCGGGGCATGGGTGAGCGCCTCGCGATCGACCCCAACAAGGACAGCGTGCTGTACCTCGGCGCGCCCAGCGGCAAGGGTCTGTGGCGGTCCACGGACTCGGGTGTCACGTGGTCGCAGGTGACCAACTTCCCCAACGTCGGCAACTACGTGCAGGACGCGACCGACACCAGCGGCTACGCCTCCGACAACCAGGGAATCGTCTGGGTCACCTTCGACGAGTCGACGGGCACCTCCGGAAGCGCCACACAGACGATCTACGTCGGGGTCGCCGACAAGGACAACGCGGTCTACCGCTCGACGGACGGCGGCGCGACCTGGTCCCGGCTGCCAGGACAGCCCACCGGCTACCTCGCCCACAAGGGCGTCCTCGACGCCACGAACGGCTACCTCTACCTCGCCTACAGCGACAAAGGCGGCCCGTACGACGGCGGCAAGGGCCAGCTGTGGCGGTACGCGACCAGGACCGGGACCTGGACGAACATCAGCCCGGTCGCGGAGGCCGACACCTACTACGGATTCAGCGGACTGACCCTCGACCGGCAGCATCCGGGCACGGTGATGACCACGGCGTACAGCTCGTGGTGGCCCGACACCCAGATCTTCCGATCCACCGACAGCGGCGGCACCTGGACGAAGGCCTGGGACTACACCTCGTACCCGAACCGCTCGAACCGCTACACGATGGACGTGTCGTCCGTGCCCTGGCTGACCTTCAACGCGAACCCATCACCCCCCGAGCAGGCCCCCAAACTCGGCTGGATGACCGAGGGGTTGGAGATCGACCCGTTCAACTCCGCCCGGATGATGTACGGAACGGGCGCGACGATCTACGGCACCGAGAACCTCACGAACTGGGACAGCAACAGCCAGTTCACGATTCGGCCAATGGTCCAGGGTCTGGAGGAGACGGCCGTCAACGACCTGGCCTCTCCCCCCTCCGGTGCCACCCTCCTCAGCGCCCTCGGTGACATCGGCGGCTTCCGGCACACGGACCTCACCAAGGTGCCGTCGATGATGTACACCTCGCCGAACTTCACCACGACGACGAGCCTCGACTACGCCGAGACCAACCCGAACACGGTGGTGCGCGTCGGCAACCTCGACTCGGGCCCGCACATCGCATTCTCCACGGACAACGGCGCCAACTGGTTCGCGGGCAGCGACCCTTCGGGCGTCAGCGGCGGCGGCACGGTCGCGGCGGCGTCCGACGGCAGCCGCTTCGTGTGGAGCCCGGTGGGCGCAGGCGTGCAGTACACGACCGGCTTCGGTACGTCGTGGTCGGCGTCCGGCGGCATCCCGTCCGGCGCGATCGTGGAATCGGACCGGGTCGACCCGAAGACCTTCTACGGGTTCAAGTCCGGCAAGTTCTACGCCAGTTCGGACGGCGGCGTCACCTTCACCGCCTCCGCCGCCACCGGCCTGCCGAGCGGTGACAGCGTGCGCTTCAAGGCGCTGCCCGGCGCGAAGGGCGACGTGTGGCTGGCGGGCGGCGCGAGCGACGGCGCGTACGGGCTGTGGCACTCCACGGACGGCGGCGCGAGCTTCACCAAGCTGTCGAACGTCGACCAGGCCGACACCATCGGCTTCGGCAAGGCGGCGACCGGTGCCTCGTACCAGACGCTCTACACCAGCGCGAAGATCGGCGGGGTGCGTGGCATCTTCCGCTCGACGGACAAGGGCGCGAGCTGGACCCGCATCAACGACGACGCCCACCAGTGGGGTTGGACCGGCGGAGCCATCACCGGCGACCCGCGGATCTACGGACGCGTGTACATCGCGACCAACGGGCGCGGGATCATCTACGGCGACAGTTCGGACACCGGTGGCGGGGGCGGCGGCACGGATCCGACACCCCCGCCGGCGGGCGCGTGCGCGGTGACGTACAAGATCACCAACCAGTGGTCGGGGGGCTTCCAGGCCGACGTGGCGCTCACCAACACCGGCACCACCGCCTGGAGCGGCTGGTCCCTCGTCTGGTCCTTCGCGGACGGACAGAAGATCACCCAGGCCTGGAACGCCGATGCCACCCAGTCGGGCACGACGGTCACGGCGAAGAACCTGACCTGGAACGCGAACGTGGCGACGGGTTCATCGGTGAGCTTCGGCTTCACGGCCGGCTGGACGGATGCGAACACCAAACCCACGTCCTTCAAGCTGGGAGATCAGGCCTGCTCGGTGGGCTGATCCGAGAGGGTGGGGCGCGCGCCTACTTCAGCACGCGCCCCACCAGTGGCCCGCACTCCACCAGTGGCCCGCACTCCGGCAGTCACGCTCCGATGAAGCTCACTGTTTCCGCCAGTTCCGCCCGGCCGGTACGCAGCCGTGGCACGCCTTCCTTCTCGAATCCCACCGAGACACCGCAGAACAGTACGAGCTCGTCATCCGCTCCGGCGATCTGGCTGACGGTCTTGCGATACATCGTCCACATCACCTGGGGGCAGCTGTGCACCCCTTCCGCCCTCAGCAGCAGCATGACCGTCTGCAAGTACATCCCCGCGTCCCCCCACTGTCCGGGCCCCATCGTCCGGTCGAGGTAGCAGAACAGGACGGCCGGCGCCCCGAACGCCTCCGAGTTCAAGGCGGCGATCTTCATGGGCCTGTCCGGGTCGTCGCGCTCGATTCCCAGCGCCTTGTACCGCTGGGCGGCCGCGGCGGAGAAGCGGTCCAGATAGGGCGAGGTCAGCTCGGCCGGGTACATCGGATACTCCCGCTCATCCCCCGGGTCTCCCGCCAGTGCCCTGGTCGTCGCAAGCCTCTTCAGTTCAGCCAAGGGCTCGCCGGTCACGACATACACATGCCACGGCTGGAGGTTCCCACTCGACGGAGCCCGCGTCGCCGCAGTCAGCACTCGTTCGAGTACCTCCTTGGACACCGGCTCATCGCTGAACGCCCGCACCGCCCGGCGACTGTCCACGGCCTCGTACACATCCACGGATGCTCGTCCCCTCACTCGGCTCACTCGACTCACTCGACGACAACCACCTCTCTACCGTGGTGATCACGCACAAGCTGTGGGTACGCGAAGCTCGGGCTTTGCACCTCCGGCTAGCCGAGGCTGGCGCCGAACAGCCCGTTCTTCGCCTGGTCGGCATTCAGTTGCACGGTGCCCCGGTGACTGACCTCGACTTTGTAGAAGTCCTCCCCGCCGGGCACACCGTCGATGAATACGTCGAAGGTGCAGGTGGGGGCGTCGTAGCTGGACGTGCCGAGGCTTCCGGTGGCGATGACGGCGCCGGCCGCGTCATAGACGGTCACGCTGGTGCCTTCGGCGATGTCGTCGTAGCCGCCGGTCCCTTCGCAGCCGCCGAGTCCGTCATCGGTGGCGCCGTCGGTGAGTTTGAAGTCTCCGGTGAGGGTGAACGTGTCGGGGCTTGCTCTGAGGGCGTCGACGGCGGTGCTGGTCTTGCCGCCGGCGCCGGGTCTGTCGTCGCTGCTGTCGGTACCGGTGGCTGCCCAGGCGCCGCCGACGATGGCGGCCCCGGTAGCGAGGCCGACGAGTCCGGCGGCGAGCGGGCTGAGCCGCCTCTTCGCCGACGCGGGGTCGACGGGCGTTTCAAGCGGCGATTCGGCAAGCGGTTCGGCAGGCGGCGGCGGGGTGTCGGGCAGCGGCGGCAGGCCGTTCGTCATAGTCCCCCCTGGGATGTCGGAGTCGGCAGGTTAGCGGCGGTTGAAGCTGGTAGGCGGCGAGTTGCGGATAATCCACCGGTTCGAGCGGGGCGCGCTCGGGAGGTTCGTCTCGAGCGCGGCAGCGGGCGGCAGCGGCAGCGGTCGAGTCCCCTGAGGCGGATGAGGAAGTCACCTGAGATGGATCTGACTGGCTGCCATGAAGGTGCGCGCCAAAGATGCCGTCGTATTCGACGATCCGCGACATGTCAGTGGCCCATGGCACGATCGCGGGCATGACATCGATCGACGAGCGGCTCGTTCACGAGACAGCCGCCGAGTACGGCGTTCCCGGGCCCGTCGCACAGGAGTTGATGACCCGGTCCCGGCCATGCCTCTATCTGGTGCCGGACAGGGAAGTGCCTACACCCTGGCGGGAAAACGTCCGCGCCGCCGCACGAACGGGCGGGCTCCCCGCACTGCCGGACGGGGTGGACTGGCCTGAAGGGAAAGCGCCACTCGTGCTGAGCGTCGACTGCGCGGCCCTGCCCCACGACGTACTGGACATCGAACTTCCCGCCGACGGACACCTGTTGTTCTTCACCGAGATCGAGTACCCGCCGGAGTCGTCCGTGGTGCTCCATGTCCCTGCCGGAGCACGCACCACGGAGCGCGCAGCGACGGATGAATTCAACGGTGAGGCCACGCAGATCAGGGTCTATGAACCACGCACCCTGTATCCCGTGCCGGGACTGACCCTCGACAGCGACTGGGAAGGGGGCCCGCAGACACGCGCGTTCTTGGACGGCGGCGGAGACGAGGACGCGCTGGACAGTTTCGAGGAAGCCATCCTCGACAGGGCGTTCGGAGGACATCGCCCCGGCGTCTGCGTGCAGATCGGCGGGTTCTCCGACCCGTGGGACATGGCACCGGACGAGGGCGATCTCGTGCTCTTCGCGCAAATGGCCGGGCAGGCGATCGATTACAAGGTATTCACCCTGAACCTGATCGTGGGTACACGGGAGGACATCGCCGCCCGACAGTACGGCGGCCTCCGGTACGAGCAGCAGTGCTGAGGTGGTCCGACGCCGTCGCCTGGTAGAGGCGGTACGGGGCCGGCGCGGTCACCTCCTGTCGTGTGAAGGGCGTGACGGCCGTTCCGCGATGCGGAACAGCCGCCTTTCCGTTCAGTTGCCGGAGCTGTCCACGCAGTTCAGGGCACGTACACCGTCGGCCGGGGCGGCGTCGGCATTCCGTCTCCGATGAAGAAGCTCGGGTGCGGGGGCTGGTTGTAGGCGGTGTTCTGCCAGGCCAGGGCTGTGCGGTACTGGGTGTCGTGAAGGAGCGTGGTGATCCTTGTGGTCGTCTCGTACGGGGTGGAGTAGATCCTGAGGGCCGTGTTGTCGGTCGTCGGCCAGACGACCTCCTCGCGCCAGTCGCCGAGGATGTCGCCGGACAGTGACGGGGTCGCCTTGGTGCTGTTGTTGGAGTGGACGCCCGAGCCGGTCAGCAGGCGGGTGTCGGACGAGGTGCCGTACTTGTCGATGTGGGTGTCGTCGAGGAGTTCACGGACGGGGTCGCCGTCCCACCAGGACAGGAAGTTGACGCTGCCCGGCTTGCGGGTCGCCACCACCGTGCCCTGGGGGTTGTGGACGCCGTCGGCGTGCGAGGACCAGGACTCGGCGCCCGCGCTGCCCGCCCAGATGTCCCCGGACACGCCCCGCCCGTTGTCGCCGTTGGCCGCCGTGGACCAGAGGATCGCACCCGTCTTGACGTCCGCCATCCAGGACGCCGGTTTCGAGGAGTCCTCGTCGACCTTGAACTCCTCCAGCCCGGGGCGGGACGGGTCGAGGTCGCCGACGTGCATGGCGTCCCCGTGCCCGTTCTTGGTGGTCCACAGGCCGTTGCCGTTGTCGTCCACGGCCATCGAGCCGTACACGATCTCGTCCTTGCCGTCCCCGTCGACGTCCGCGACCGACAACTGGTGGTTGCCCTGTCCGTCGTAGCCCTTGCCGCTGTTGGTCGAGGAGTTGGTGTCGAAGGTCCAGCGCCGGGTGAACGCGCCGCCGCGCCAGTCCCAGGCGGCGATGACGGTACGGGTGTAGTAGCCGCGCGCCATGATGAGCGAGGGCCGGGAGCCGTCCAAGTAGGCCGTCCCCGCGAGGAAACGGTCGACCCGGTTGCCGTACGAGTCCCCCCAGGAGGAGACCGTGCCGCGCGCCGGGACGTAGTCGACGGTGCCCATCGCGGCGCCCGTCTGCCCGTTGAACATGGTCAGGTACTCGGGACCCGACAGCACGTATCCGCTGGAATTCCGGTAGTCGGCGGAGGAACTGCCGATCACCGTGCCCCGGCCGTCCGTGGTCCCGTCCGCCGTCTTCATGGCGACCTCGGCCTTGCCGTCGCCGTCGTAGTCGTACACCTGGAACTGTGTGTAGTGCGCGCCCGAGCGGATGTTCCTGCCCAGGTCGATGCGCCACAGGCGGGTGCCGTCGAGCTTGATGCCGTCGATGATGGTGTTGCCGGTGTAGCCGGACTGGGAGTTGTCCTTGGCGTTGGTGGGCTGCCACTTGAGGACGAAGTCGAGTTGGCCGTCTCCGTCGAGATCGCCGACGGAGGCGTCGTTGGCCTCGTAGGTGTAGGCGACTCCGTCGGGAGTGGTGCCGCCCGCGGGCGGGGTGATGGGCACGTCCTTGTATCCGGTACGGAACTGGACGGCGTGCACCGAGTCGCCCTGCTCCACGCCGTTCACGATCGCGCGGACCGTGTAGTCGGCCTGGGCGGGCGCACCCGAGTGGAAGTAGTTCGTGGAGCCGGTGATCGGCGTCGGGTTGACCAACGTACCGGCCCGGTAGACGTTGAACGACACGTCGTTCGGGTCGGTGCCGAGCCAGCGCCAGCTGACCAGGTTGCCGCTGTCGGTGTGGACACTGACGACGCCACGGTCGAGGGCTTCGACCTGCCGGGCGGTGGCCGCCTGCGCGGTGCCGGTGCCGAGGGCGGTGAGCCCTGCGGCGATCAGGGCGGCCGTGGCCACCAGGGCCGAACCGATGGCGCGTCTGCGGTGCTGCCTGTGCGGGTGCTGCACGATGGTTACCTCCAGGGAGGACAGACTGCTTCTGTTCCCTCAGTTGCCGCGGTGGGCAGAGGAGTTGCCGCCTTTGGACACCTGCGTACAAGCGCTCTCTACGCGTACAGGCGGGCCAGTGCCACCGCCGTGCGCGCGATGCGCTCCCGCAGTTCGGCGGGCTCCAGCACCTCGATCGCCGCGCCCAGTTGGAGGAATGCGTCGTGGGCCTGGTCGATGGACTCGATGGGGACGGTGGCATGCGTCCAACCGTCCTGATCCACACGGCCGTCGACCTCGGCGGCCCGGGCCGCCGGGCCGGTGAGAACGGTTCCCGGCGCGATCCGGATCACGGCCTCGGCGCGGTGCAGCCGGTCGTGGAATTCCTGTTGGTACGCCGTCCAGTACGCGGCCAGGTCGAACGTCTCCGGGCGGCTGAACTCGTCGTTGGTGTAGGCGAGTTCGAGGATCTGGTCGACTCGGTACGTACGCGGTCCGGGGCCCGCGACGACGTACCAGCGGCCCGCCTTCAGGACCAGGCCGTACGGCTCCAGGCGGCGCCGCACATCCGTGGGCTCGCGCCAGCGGCGGTACAGGACGTTCAGCACCCGCGCGTTCCAGACGGCGTCGGCGACGGCGGGGAGGTGCGGGGTGTCGTCGGCGTCCGCGTACCAGCCGGGGGCGTCCAGGTGGAAGCGGCCGCTGATCCGGTCGGCGTGCTTGCGCAGCTCACGCGGGAGGGCGGCGCGCACCTTCAACTGAGCGGCGGCCAGGACCGGGCCGAGGCCCAGCTCGGCAGCGGGGCCGGGGACGCCGGCGAGGAAGAGGGCCTCGGCCTCCCCCTCCGTGAGGCCGGTGAGCCGGGTGCGGTAGCCGTCGAGGAGGCGATAGCCCCCGGCGTGCCCGGCATCGCCGTACAGCGGGACGCCCGCCGCGCTCAGTGCCTCGACGTCCCGGTAGACCGTGCGCACCGAGACGTCGAGTTCCCCGGCGAGGTCGGCGGCGGTCATCCGGCCGCGGGTCTGGAGCAGCAGGAGGATCGAGACGAGCCGGCTGGACTTCACTGACACAGGATGTCAGTGAAGTCGGCCTAGCGTGCGCGTCATGGCCTCGACGACCTTCCCGAACTCCTCGAACTCACAGAACGACCCGAACTCACAGAACGACCCGAACTCCCGGAATTTCAGGGAGAAACTGCTGACCGTGCCGCCGCCCGTCGAGGTGGCGGGGCGACGGATCAAGCGCTACCACGTCACCGCGGACCCGGCCGGTATCGCGCCCGACGTCGAGGCGGCGGCGTACGCGATGCTGCCGAAACTGCTGCCGGAGCCCGACGGCACACCGCCCGCGACCTTCGTCGTACTGCACCGGGGCGGCGACGACGGCGCCTACCTCAACGCGTACAGCTGGGTGTGGGACAACGTCCTGCACTTCCGCGGCGCGTCGGCCGGCCAGCCGGTCCTGGGTTGCCCGGACCGGGACCCCACGCACTTCATCACACCCGACCTCCCCTGGATCGGCTGCGTCTGGGAGCTGCCGCCGATCCTGCACGAACGTGACGCCTGGGTGCGGCACATGCTCGCGCCCGACGCCCCCGACCTTGACGCCTACCTTGCCGACTCGCTCCCCGAGGGCACGACTGGAGACCGCTCATGAGCAGCCCGCACGACTTCGACTTCTTCCACGGCCAGTGGGACGTCCACAACAGGCGTCTGACCGACTTCCTCGACCCCGACAGCGGGTGGGAGGAGTTCGGGGCCACGAACCGCTGCTGGAGCCTGTTCGACGGGGCCGCGAACATCGACGAGATGACGGTGCCCGGTCAGGGCTGGCAGGGGCTCACCCTGCGGCTCTTCGACCCGGCGGCGCGGGTGTGGTCGCTGAACTGGTCGTCGAGCCGCAGCGGGAAGCTGTTCCCGCCGGTGGTGGGGCGGTTCGGGCCCGACGGGCGCGGTGAGTTCCACGGCGACGACACCCACGACGGGAAGGACGTGCGGGTGCGGTTCGTGTGGTCGGGGATCTCCCCGACCACGGCCCGCTGGGAGCAGGCCTTCTCCGCGGACGGGGAGAAGACGTGGGTGACCAACTGGGTCATGGAGTTCGCGCGGCGGGGATCTTCCTGAACGCGCGGAGCGCGAACTGCGGGTCGGGGCGTGGGACTTCCTGATCGGGCAGGGCTTCGAGCAGCGTGACAAAGCGCTCGGTGAGCGGGTCGTCCGGGGCGATCCGGGTGAACCAGCCGCGGCGCAGGTCCGCCACCGTGCTGCGCGGGCTGCGGCCCTGGCCGTGGCCCCGGAAACGGGCCCGCCCGGCCGGCGTGAGGCCGTGCTCGACGGCGTACGCCTCGACGTCCTCGGGACGGTCCTGGGCCGGGCGGCGCGGGCGGGAGGCGAGTACGGCGTCGATGTCGCTGCCCACGTCATGTGCGGCGGCCTTGTCGACGGTGGTCACATACACCCCGCCCGGGCGCAGGACCCGCGCGCACTCGGCGACGATGGCGCGGACGTCCTGGGCGCCGTCGACCAGATGGAGCAGCCAGACGCTGGTGACGGCGTCGAACGAGGCGTCGGGGAAGGGCAGTCGGCGGCTGTCGGCGCGGATCACCGCGCCCGGGAGCCGTGCCGCCGCCATCCGGGCCATGCCCTGCGCGGCGTCCGCGCCCGTCACCCGGAGCGTCGGACGGGCGGCGGCGAGGCGGCGCGTGACTATTCCGGTGCCGCAGGCGACGTCGAGCAGGGCCCGCACGTCGTCGGGGACGAGGCCGAGGACGGCGGTCGCGGCCGCGGCGGCTCTGGGCTCACCGCCCCTGCTGGCGTCGTATTCGTCGGCTTCCTTGTCGTAGTCCAGCATGTGGATCAGTGTGCGCCATGTCCCGGAGCGAGTGCCTCCACCCTGCGGGCGAGCTTGAGGTCGAGCTCGGTGACGGCGCCGCCGACGCTGTGGGTGTTCACGGTGAGGGAGATCGTGTTGTAGCCGAGGGTGAGGTCGGAGTGGTGGTCGAGCTCCTCCTGTACCTGGGAGATGTGTACGACCATCGCGGTCGCGGCGAAGTGGGAGGGGAGGTGGTAGGAGCGGGCGAGGTGGTCGCCGTCCAGCGACCAGCCGGGCAGCTCCGCGAGCTGCTCCTCGATCTCCTTCTGCGACAGCGGTTCGACGGGCATGGCCTCGCTCCGTTCTTCATACGGCGGGGTGCGGTGGGGGCTGGTCCTCAGCCTGCCACAGTCCCCCGACCAGGGGATCGAAGGTGCTCCGTACCGCGCGGCGTCCTGTCGCATTCCCCCGAACCCGCTCCGTTTCGCCCTTCCTCTCGGAAGGGGAAGGGGCGCGTGAGCCGCCGGACAGAAGTAGGGCTGCGCACAAGGCTCATGGGTCGAACCCACTGATCCGCGCTGCCCGGTCCGCGTGCTACTTGAGCTGCGTGTGAGCGGCCCGCTCCGTACAGCTGTGGGCGACCGTATCGGCGAAGACCCGCGCGAGTGGGGTGAGGGCGTCCCAGCGGCGGACGGCCCAGCCGACCGGGAGCGGGGGCAGATCGGGGATGGGGACGAGGCGGAGGGGACCGTCACCGGGTATCTCCCAGCCGGGCAGCACGGGCACGACGGCGTGGCCGAGGCCGAGCTCTGCCAACAGCAGGGCGGTGTCCCAGTCGGCGACGCTGGTGTCGGAACTGCTCCGGATACCGAGTTCGGCGAACGCGGCATCGAGGCGGGCGCCTGAGCTGGAGTTCTGCGGGAGTCGGATGAGGCTGATGTCGCTGAGTTCGGCTGTGTTGACACAGGGCCGGCCCGCGAGCGGATCGTCGGCGCGGACAGCCAGCACCCAGGGCAGGGCGACGACGGGGCGCTGCTCGATACCGCGCACTGGGCCGGCGATCGTGACCCAGGCGAGGTCCAGGTTGCCGGCGGCGAGGGCCTCGAAGCAGTTGCGGCTGGAGGTCTCTGTCCGGAACTCCAGACTGACCTTCGGGTAGCGCTGGCGGAAGGCGACGATGGCGTCGGACATGAAGTGCCGCACGGTTGTTCCGCCCGTGGTGACGCGCACAGAACCGCTGTCGCCGTTGACAAGGTCTCCGAGACGCCGCAGGGCCAGATCCAGACCGGCGATGCTGTCCGACGCGGCCTCGCACAAGACGCGCCCCGCATGTGTGGGCACAACACCTCGTGGCTGGCGCTCCAGGAGGCTCACACCGGCCTCTCGCTCCAATCGCTTCACATGCTGGCTCACCGCTGACTGCGTGCAGTCCAGCTCCCGGGCAACGGCGCTGAGGCTTCCCGCCCTGCACACGGCCACGAAGACACGCAGGTCCTCCAAAGTCATAACCCCAAGCTATAGCTTGGGCATAGCTAGAAATCCATAGGATTGACTGGGGGTTATGGGGTCCAGGATGATCGGTGCAGGGCCCAGGCGGCAACCCGTCCGGCGCTTTCGCGGGGTCCGGACCACAGGCGAAGGCGCGGACGGGTGCCGACCCAAAGCGACGGAAGGACACCGCCCTGTGCCTGCTTCTCCTGCCGCTTCCGACCAGGCCATCGCGCTCCTGCGCAAGCTCGGCGCTGCGGACATCGCCCATCCGGGCGGCACTCTCGTCACCCATCTCCAGCGCGTCCAGGGACAACTCGCCGCATGGGGCGCCCGCCCCGCCCTCCAGCTCGCGGGCCTGTGTCACGCTTTCTACGGCACCGACGGCTTCCCCACTGCTTTGCTGTCTCCGGACAGCCGCACCGAACTCGCAGAGGTGATCGGCGCCGAGACTGAATCCATCGTGTATCTCTACGCGTCGTGTGACCGGAAGGCCACCTATCCAACGCTCGCGGACGCCGACGGGGCCTTCCGGAATCGGTTCACCGGCCGTCTCCACACTCCCCGGCCGCAACTTCGACGAGACTTCGCCGAGCTGTCCGCCGCCAACGAACTCGACCTCGCCCGCATCGACCCCGTCTTCCGCGAGCAGTGGGGAGCCGAACTCCTCGCCCTGTTCACCCGATTCCAGCCCCTGTTGAGCCAAGCCGCTTGGTCGGACTGCCACACAGTGCTTGCCGCGGCTCCACAGGACTAGGACGCGTATCGGGTTGCGATCCATGTGCGGGATCCAGCCCCCGAGGCGGGACCCTGACCGTAGATCGTCTTGCACGACGCGGGTGCAACTGAGTGAAACGCTCATCGAGCTCGTCGAGCACCCACCTGGTGAATGGCTCGTAGGCTCCTGTAGGACGAGTGCGTCGAAACCTTGTCAGCCTCGCACCCGAATACCGGCCTCGGTTACGGTCGGCGTATGTCCATCGTCGCGTCCGGTCCCACCAGGCCCTCAACCAACTCCGTCGGCAAGGGCGTCGGCCCGCTGCTGCGCGGCTGGCGGGAACAGCGTCGGGTCAGCCAGTTGGAACTGGCGCTGCGGGCCGACTCCTCGGCCCGGCACATCAGCTTCATCGAGACCGGCCGCTCCCGTCCGAGCGAGGAGATGGTGCTGCGGCTGGCCGAACACCTCGACGTCCCCGTACGGGAGCGCAACGCGCTGCTCCTGGCCGCCGGCTACGCGCCCCACTACCCGGAGACCCCCCTCGACGACCCCTCGATGGACGCCCTGCGCCAGGGCATGGAGCGGCTGATCCAGGGCTACGAGCCCTACCCGGCGCTGGTGGTCGACGCCACGTACACCGTGCTCGCCGCCAACCGTGGCATCACCATGCTTCTGGAGGGCGTCTGCGAGTCGCTGCTCACGCCGCCGCTGAACGCGATGCGGCTGACCCTCCACCCGGAGGGCCTGGCGCCTCGGATCCGCAACCACCGCGAGTGGCGCGACCACCTGCTCGCGCAGATGGAACGGCAGATCGCCCTGGACCGCTCCGAGCCACTGCGTGCGCTCTACGAGGAGGTGGCGGCCTACCCGGTACCGGACCAGGGGCCGGAAGGGGAAATGGCACTGGGACCGGATGAAGACGTCGAGCCCGTTCCCTCTTTCGCTCTCCCCCTTCAGATCGAGCACGGCGGGCGCGTGCTGTCCTTCATTTCATCCATCTCCACCTTCAACACCCCGATGGACGTCACCGTCGCCGAGCTGGCCATCGAGACGTTTCTCCCCGCGGATCCGGCGACGGTCAAACACCTTCAGTCACTGGTGTCTTGACGGAGCGTCGCCGATCGGTTTGAGTGGAGGCTTCGGCGCTTGGGGAGGGCGTGGCGTGAGTGAGCGGCGGGCTGCGCCCACCGTGGGGCAAGTGGTGCTCGGGCGGCGGCTGCAGGAATTGCGGGAGGCCACCGGGCTGAAGCGGGAAGAAGCCGCGCGTGTCCTGCGTGTCGCCCCGGCGACGGTGCGGCGGATGGAGATGGCCGAGGTCGCCCTCAAGATCCCCTACCTCCAGGTGCTGCTGACGACGTACGGAGTGGCCGACGACGAGGTGGCCGCCTTCGTCGCGCTCGCCGAGGAGGCGAACCAGCCGGGCTGGTGGCAGCGGTTCCACGATGTGCTGCCGGACTGGTTCAGCATGCACGTCAGCCTGGAGGGCGCCGCCCGTCTGATCCGCTCGTACGAGCCGCACTTCGTGCCCGGGCTGCTGCAGACCGAGGAGTACGCGCGCGCCGTGCTGGAGGCGGGAACGGTGGGCCAGACGGGGCCCGAGGCCATCGAGCGGCATGTGACGCTGCGCATGACGCGCCAGCAGCTGCTGCTGGGGCGCGAGCACCGGCCCCACCTGTGGGTGATCATGGACGAGACCGCGCTGCGGCGCCCGGTGAGCATCCGTGGGGAGGTCATGCGGGACCAGATCGACCGGCTGCTGAGGGAGATGGAGAGCGACGACATCTCCGTCCAGGTCGCCGAGTACGCGAGCGGCCCGCATCCGGGGACGTACACCTCTTTCGCGCTGTTCCGCTTCGCGGAGCCGGAACTGCCCGACATGGTCTACAGCGAGTACCTGACCGGCGCCATCTACCTGGACTCGCGCCCCGAGGTGGCCATGCACCTGGAAGTGCTGGACCACATGTCCGCCCACGCCGCCTCCGTGCCCCGCACCAGGGAGATCCTGCGGGAGATCCGGGACTCCTGCTGAAGAGTTCCCAGCGAGGGCTTCCCCAGGGAGGGGCTCACGGAGAGCCCCTCTCCTCGAAGGCCCTTACGCCGCGCCGCCCCTCGTCTCCCTCTCGTCGTCCACGATCTCGGCGTCCACCACACCATCCTCCGCCGCCGTGGTGTGCTCGGCGGCCGGCTCCTCCCGGGGGGTCTGCTGGGCCTGGGCATACATGGCCTGGCCCATCTTCTGGCTCACCGAGGCCAGCTTCTCGACGCCGGTGCGCAGGGCGGTGGTGTCGGTGGCGGAGTCCTCCAGGAGGCGCTTGAGGTCGGCGACGGCCGACTCGACCTCGGGTTTCGTCTCCGAGGGGATGCGTTCGTCGTTCTCGCGGAGGAACTTCTCGGTCTGGT
>NZ_JBHVST010000128.1:0-25646 GCF_042885015.1 Streptomyces sp. NPDC058086
GGCGGCGGGTGTAGCCGCCCGGCGAGCACCCGAGGTGTGGGAACGGATTACTTTTCGGCGCGCAGAGTGCCGAGCAGCCCGTTGTTCTCGGCGTTGATTCCCGCTGCGAACCAGACGCTGTTCCTGCCGCCCGACTTGTCGGTGCCGCGCTGGAGGCCCCACAGCCCCGGGATCACGACCGGCTTCCCCCTGTGGTCCCGCAGGGTTCCCTCGAACCGGCCGGTCTTCAGGTCGAAGGCGTTGATCTTGCCGTCTCCGAAGTTGCCGGCGAGCAGATCACCGGAGAACTTGCCGAACTTCTCGGGCGCCGTCTCGAGGCCCCAGGGCGAGTTGAGCACGCCGTGGCTGGCGAAGCGCCTGAGCAGCCTGCCCTCCGTGCTGAACACATCGATGAAGCCGTTGCCGGGACCGGCGACGTCGTCGTGCTTGTCGGCGTCCTGCTTGGCGTAGGTCACGAAGACCTTGTCGCCGATCAGCTTGACGTCGAACGGTGCGAAGCCGCTTTCGATGTTCGGGTCCTGGAACCGGTTGTCCGGCGGCAGGAGACGGAAGTTCGTGTCGAAGCTGTCGATGCGGGCGTCACGGAAGTTCGCGACGAGCAGGCGCGGCTCGTGGCACTTGCCGCCCTTCTTGCAGTCTTCCCCGTGCCCCTTGGCCTCCCCGTGCTCCTTCTCGCCCGGCACGATCGTCAGGCCCTTGAATACGGCGGTCTCGCCGTCGCTGTCCTCGTGCGCGACCCGGACGGCGTTCGTCGGGTTCACCTCCGGGTTGAAGGCGAAGACGTCACCGTCCTCCCCCGCGAAAAGGAAGCGGGCGACCCCGGACTTCCCTGTCCCGGAGTCGGTGAAGCGGAAGGCGTCGGTGTCGTTGCGCACGACCCCGGTCGGGGCGCCGCCCTCAGGGATCGACACGACCCGGGGGAGGATGTTGACGGGTCGGTTGTCGAGGGCGCCCGAGTACGTCGTGGCCTTGTCCGAGCCGTTGTCCGAGACAAAGATCTCGCCGGCGGGCGTACGGGCCAGCCCCCAGGGGTTGACCAGATTCGGATCGGTCTTCTCCGCCCGGCCCGGGATGTCGGACACGAGATCGCGCTCCCGGAAGCCGTGATCGGCATTGCGCGGCGCGTCCCCGGCCCCGGGCGGCGCCGCGGCGACGAGCGCGCCGAACGTGCCCAGGGCGAGCGTGACCGCGGTCAGCCGCCGCAGGCTGGAACGGGGTCTACGGGCCGATGCCTTTGATGCCATGCGATTACTCCTGTTCCAGTGCGAGCCCCATTGCGGGGCAAACAAGCAGAAGTCATCTCATGTGATGGCTGCTATATACATAAACGACACGCAGAGCACGTCATCGACAGGCGGAACTTCGAGCCGCTGGCCACGCCGTTTCCTACGCCGTCGTGGCCCGGCCGCTCCTTCGGAGCAAACCCCACGTGCGGGTAGCTGTGGTTCTGGCTGGCCGAAAGGCGCAGGCCGCTGACACCGGGTCAGGAACAGACCGATGACGACGGCGTGCGGCCGAGATGACACCGCCGAAGGCACAGCCGACTCGGGCGACGTAGGTGCGGTGAACCAGCCGTCGGCGGGCGCGCGCACCCAGCGCCATACCGCCGATGAAGACCATCGTGAACAGGCCATCACCCGGCCACGTTCGATGGGGATGCCGATGTGCTGGATCGCGCGCCGGTGGACTGTCTGTTGCAGCGGATCGGGCGGCTCCACTGGCATGAAGGGACGCAGCGGCTCGCAGGGCACCGGGTGCCGCGGGTCCTGGTGACGGGCGACGCCTGCGACGCAACGTCATGGTGATCTCGGCCAGTGCGGGGGAGTGTGATCGCGCCAGTGCCGGTGTGCCACCCCCTCGTGTGATCGTTTGTTCGGCAAGTACCTGTTCCTGATGCCGACATGACATAGCGGTGACCGCTCATGAGCATGGTCATCGACCACAGCACCACGGTTTGTTCCTGTCCTTGCGGCCTCAACGCGGCCTCAATCAGGCCCCACGGAGCCAGGCGAGCGCCGCGCGGGAGGGTCTCGCCGGCTCGCGAACGGGGCTCGTACTCGCCCGCGGCGGATTCCCCTTCCAACGCGCAGGGGCTCCGCCGGGGCAAGGTCCGGGGAGAGCCACGTTCGCCCGGTTTGATCTCGGAATGCGGTGGGAGGTCAGGACAGCCTCGCCGGCATGAGCCATACGACCCGGACGCGGAAGACGTTCGGCTTCGCCGCGTCAGCGGGGCGGAGCGCGGATCCTTCCAGGACCGGGCGGCCCGTTCCGGTGTTGCCGATCGGGTTCACGCGTCTGGTGTGCACCCGCGCCCCTGGCTGGCCTCACACCGAGAACTCGCGTATCACCGTGTTGCGGAACACCGCGCTGCCGCCGATCGTGAACAGTGCGAGCCGGGTGTCCAGGAGGTACGGGAACACCTGGCTGGTGTGCACGTAGCGGCCGTCGTCGACGAACATCTCCACCGACGTGCGGTCCACCAGGATGCGCAGCTTCACCGTGCCGGCGGACGGGTCGAACGGGGTGTGGCTCTCCTGCCACTTGCCGGACGTGTCGGCGTTCACCGTGTTGCGTCGGTTGAGGAAGGCGTAGTTGGCGTAGATCCCGGCATCGATGTGCCGACCGCCGTCGGGTGAGCGCCTCATCTGGAGGCCGGCGCCGGTGAGTTGGGACCAGGTGATCTCGGTCGTCACCTCGTAGGAGATACCGGTGTAGTCGAGCACCTTCGTGCCGTCCACGGTCACGTCGCCCAGGTTCACGGTGCGGGAGACATGCGAGTCGAGGCCGGCGACAGGCTGGGAGGCGAGGTAGTAGGTGTTGTCGGATGCCTTCTTCAGGGTGATCTCGCGGACGATGGAGTCGGTGCCGTTGAAGCCGTCGCAGTCGATGGTGGGGGTGGTGCCGGCGTAGTCCCAGTTGTTCACCCATCCGATCGCGTACCGGGCAGCCGCGTCCACCGCGCCGCTCGCGTCCCGCTTCTCAAAGGTGACGGCGGCGTACCAGTCCCAGCCGTGGTCGAGCCACTGCGGGTCACTCGCCTCAGCGGTGAACGCGCTGCCGTCGAAGGAACCCGTCCAGTAGGCGTACGTGTTGGGCAGCCCCGAGCTCTTCCCGTTGGCGCTCGCGCCGAGCACCCATTTCACGGTGCCGTCGCCGGCGGTGATGCGGAACAGGTCGGGGCACTCCAGGACGCCGATGCCGTCGTGGACGAAACCGTTCACGTACGTCCAGGACTTGAGGTCGTCGGAGTGGTAGAAACCGATCTTGTCGTTCTCCGCGAGGGCCATCACCCAGCGGCCGCGGTCCTCGTCGCGGATCACCTTGGGGTCGCGGAAGTCGGCGACGCCGGGGTTGGGCACGACGGGGTCGGTCCCGTAGTTGTTGAAGGTGAGACCGCCGTCGGTCGAGTAGTACAGGAACTGCTCCTGGTGGTCGGTGCCGCCGCCGGGGGACATGGTGACGATGACGACGACCGCGCCCGCGCCGAATCCGGCCGTGTTGCCGGTGTCGACCACCGCCGAACCCGACCAGAGATCGCCGCCTGGCGTGGTGTCCTTGGGCACGGCTACCCCGCGGTCGGCGAAGGAGACCAGGTCCTTGGTGGTGGCCAGGCGCCACGCGGTGCCGACGACACCGGTGAAGTAGTCGGCGTTGTAGAGGTAGTAGTAGTGGTACTCGCCGTCGATCCAGACGGGCCGCTGCGGGTCGTTCTTCCACTGGTCGGGGACCGTGAAGTGGTACGCGGCGCGGTAACTCGCCCCGCTCGCCGCGGACTTGGTCCCGCTCTTGGCCGTGGCCCCGGGCTTGGGCTTCGGGGCGGCCGTGGCCGCTGCGGTGGGCAGCAGCGCGGCGGCGGTGCCCGCCGCCGATCCCGCGAACAGTGATCTCCTGGAAATCCCCGATGTTCCGGGCATGACGCATCGTTCCTCTCGTGGCGGCCCATGAGGGCCCGTGGCGGCTCGTCACGCACGCGAGTGCGGCTCACAACGCGGAGGGCGCGAAAAATCGGCTCATGTGAACGAGGACTGTAGACCTAACTCGTTAAAGGTCAAGCGTTCCCGACCCTTGACAGGTCTGCTGCCCGGTTCCCATCATCTGGGGCATCATCCCTGATCTAACACGAGTTAGGCCCGTTGATGACTGACTCGCACCTCCCTCGCCGCACGCTGCTGCGGTACGGCGCATACGGGGCCGGAGCAGCAGCCCTGGCCGCGACCGCCGCGAGCTGGGACCGGCTCACGGGAGCCGACATCCCCGGCCGCGACGACGGCTCCCTCGTCGTCGCCACCCTCGGCTCCGCCTTCGACCCGGCCACCGTCGGCGCCCTCACCAAGGGCTTCCACCGGCTCCACCCCGACATCCCGCTGCGGGTGAACGCGGTGCAGGCCGTCGACTGGTCGGATTTCTTCGCGAAGATCCTCACCCAGATCGCCGCGGGCACCGCACCCGACCTGGTGTATGTGGCCACCGAGGGCGTGCAGCTGTTCGCCCGGCGGCTCGGCGTGCCCCTGGACCGCTGGGTGCGGCGGGACGCGGCGGAGCTGCGTGAGTACTTCGCCGACGTCCACCCCTCGCTGGTGGAGTCGATGATGTACGAGGGGAACCTCTACCAACTGCCGATGGAGTTCAACGCCGCCGACATGTACCTCAACAAGCAGGTGCTGAAACGGGCGGGCGCGGGTTTCCCGGCGGCCGACTGGAGCCGCGACGACTTCACCGCGCTGCTGCGGGAGATGAAGCGTGCCGGAGATGCGCACTTCACGCCGTACTTCTGGACCAACCGGCTGTGGGGCGGCGTGGTGCCCTGGCTCTTCGCGGGCGGCACGAACCTGCTGAAGGAGTCGAAGGCGCCCGGCGGCTCCTGGCTGTGGGACACCTTCTACCCGGCCGCCGACCGGCAGGGGCGCGGCGGGGGCTTCCGCTGGACGACCCCGCAGGCCACCGCCGACCGGGTCGAGGAGGCGTACGACTATCTCGCTTCCCTCGTCCAGGAGGACCTGTGCACCCGGCCCGAGGGCGGCAACGGCAGCAATCTGGTCGGCGTGTTCTCCACCGGCCGCGTCGGCGTCACACCGGCGGGCGGCTTCTGGGCGGGCGGCCTGCAGCAGGCCGGCATGCGGGCCGCCGACTACGACGTGCAGTACTTCCCGCGCTGGCGTACCCAGCGCCACCAGTTCGGCGCGGCGGGCTACGCGCTGCTGCGCACCTCGAAGAAGCAGGAAGCCGCCTGGGAGTTCATCAAATACGCGGCCCGCAAGGACACCATGACCCGGCTGTTCCAGAGCAACCAGACCACCCCGGCCCGGCGTTCGATGCTGAACGCCGCACGCTACGCCGCGAGCGGCCCGGCACACTGGCAGGTCTTCTACGACACCCTCGACCGGTTTCCCGACACCGGCCCGATCCCCGCGCCGCCGCAGGTCGCCGAGGTGACCGACGTCCTGCTCAAGTACACCGGCACCGCGCTGGCCTCGCCGCGTGCAGTGGGTCCCGCGCTGCGTCGGATGCAGGGCGACCTGGAGCAGGCCATGGAGCGTGAGGTATGACGAACACCCAGGTCCCGGCCGTACGTCCGCGGCCCGCCACGCCACCCGCCGTCGCCGTGCGGCCGTCTGTCCGCGACCGCGGCGCCCGGCTGCTGGCCGCGCTGTTCCTGGCGCCCACGGTCGTCGGCATCGTCGTCTTCACGGTCGTGCCGATCATCGTGTCCATCGTGCTGAGCCTGTTCCACTGGAACGTGATCGACCCGCCCCGTTTCGCCGGCGGCGCCAACTACCGCACGACCTTCACGGACTCGACCGTCCTGGTCTCCTTCCGCAACACGCTCCTCTTCATGGTCCTCGCGGTCGCGCTGCAACTGCTGATCGCGCTGGCGCTGGCGCTCGCGCTGAACGGGCGGATGCCGGTGTGGCTGCGGTCGGTGTTCCGTTCGGCGTTCTTCTTCCCGCTGGTGCTGTCCGCCGCTTCGATCTCGGTGGTGATGAAGTACCTGTTCAACCAGGACTTCGGGGTGGTGAACTGGCTGATCGGCCTGGTCGGCGTCGCGCCCGTGCCCTGGCTGACCTCGGAGCACGCGGCGATGGCCACGGTGATCCTGGTCTACGTCTGGCAGCAGTTCGGATTCTCGTTCCTGCTGTTCGTCGGCGGTCTGAACAACATCCCCAAGGAGATCCACGAGGCCGCCGCTCTCGACGGCGCGACCGGCCTGCGCAAGCACCTCGGCATCACGCTGCCGCTACTGTCGCCGACGCTGCTTGTCGCGTCGGTGGTCGGCATCATCAAT
This sequence comes from Streptomyces sp. NPDC058086, assembly GCF_042885015.1. NCBI lineage: Bacteria > Bacillati > Actinomycetota > Actinomycetes > Kitasatosporales > Streptomycetaceae > Streptomyces > Streptomyces sp. NPDC058086. The sequence continues at coordinate 6,284 of NZ_JBHVST010000128.1, forward strand.
GCCCTGCAGGTCTTCGAACAGCCCTACGTCCTCACCGACGGCGGACCCGGCGACGCCACCCGCACCGTGGTGATGGTGATCTACGAGAGGGCCTTCGAGCAGCTCGACTTCGGCGAGGCATCCGCGGTGGGCGTGCTGCTCTTCGTGCTGATCATGGCGGTCACCGCCCTCCAGTTCCGGCTCAGCCGGCGTTTCGTCCACTACCAGTGAGCCGGTGAGCCGCATGAGCCAAGCAACCCCGACCCTGAGTCGCGTACGTTACTCACTCACCCCCTGGGCCCGGATCGCCGGACTGACCGTGTGCGCCCTGCTGACGCTGGGCCCGGTCATCTGGACCGTCGCCACCTCACTGCGCACTCCGGCCCAGTCCTTCGACCTGCCCCCGCAGATCATCCCGACGCACCCGACGACCGCGGCCTACCGCGGGGTCTTCCAGCAGATCGACGTGTGGCTGCTCGCCCTGAACTCCACGCTGGTGACGGCACTGATCGCCGTCGGCCAGATGATCACGGCGGGCCTGGCCGGATACGCCTTCGCGCGCCTGGAGTTCCGTCTAAAGAAGCCGCTCTTCGGCCTGGTCCTGGCGACCATGATGGTGCCGTTGCAGGTCACCATCGTGCCGGTATTCCTGGTGCTGAAGTCGATGGGCCTCACCGACACGCTCCTCGGCCTGATCATCCCGGCCTTCCCGACGGCCTTCGGCACTTTCCTGATGCGCCAGTACTTCCTCGGCATGCCGAAGGACCTGGGCGAGGCGGCCATGCTGGACGGCGCGGGGCCCTGGCGGATCTTCCGCTCGGTGTACGCGCCGCTGGCCACACCCGGCCTGGCGATCGTCGGCGTGCTGGCCTTCAACTACCACTGGAACGAGTTCTTCCGCCCGCTGATCCTGGAGACCTCCAGCCAGAACTACACGCTTCCGCTGGGTCTGGTCTCCCTGCAGGGCAACCTCGGCACCGGGTCGATCTCGGTGGTCCTGGCCGGGGTCGTGCTCTCGATGCTCCCCGCCGTCGCCGTGTTCATCGTCGGCCAGCGCCCTCTGCGCGAGGGCATCACCTCGGCAGGAGTCAACCGGTGAGCCACGACCCCCACGCACCTCGGTTCCGGATCAGTCCGGCCGCGGGCTGGATCAACGACCCCAACGGCCCGTTCCGTTGGCGCGGCCGCCGGCACCTCTTCTACCAGTACAACCCGGACGCCCCGGTCCACGCCGACATCCACTGGGGCCACGCCTCCAGCCGCGACCTCGTCCACTGGGAACACCACCCGGTCGCCCTCACGCCGACGCCAGGCGGCCCCGACGAGGCCGGCTGCTGGTCGGGCTGCGTGATCGACGACGCCGGCACACCGACCGCCGTATACACGGGAGTCGACCGTGCCCACGCCGGACTCGGCACCATCTGCCTGGCGCGGTCGGCGGACCCGGACGACGAGCGGCTGACCGAGTGGAAGCCGCTGCCCACGCCGGTGGTGGCAGGGCCGCCGCCGGGACTGGACGTCGTGATGTTCCGCGACCCGTTCGTCTTCCGCTGCGCGGACAGGCGCTGGGCCCTCGTCGGGGCCGGGCACGCCGACGGCACGCCGTCGGTCCTGCTCTACGACTGCGACGACCTGACCGACTGGCGGTTCGCCGGTGTGCTGCTGGACGGCAAGGACCCGGTGTCCGTGGGCGTGTTCAGCGACAAGTCGGTGGGCTGGGAGTGCCCGCACCTGTACCGGACAGCAGGCGGCGACCACGTGCTTGTGGTGTCCCTGTGGGACGGAGATCCCTGCTCCACCGGATACCTGACCGGCCGTCTGCAGGCCGATGGCCGACGCGCGTTGAGGTTTGTGCCGCGCGCCGGCGGCCGGCTCGACCAGGGGCGGGACTTCTACGCTCCCGCCGTGCTCCAGGAGCCGGACCGCGCACTGCTGTGGGGCTGGTCGTGGGAGGCCCGCCCGCAAGAGGAGACGCACCGGGCCGGATGGGCAGGCGTACTCACCGCGCCACGGGTCGTCGACATCCACCCCGACGGTTCACTGCGTGTGAGTCCGGCCCCGGAACTCGACCTGCTGCGCCCGGCCGAGCCGTTCGTCACCGCGCCGGGCCGGGTTCCGCTTCCACACACGTACGACCTGACGGTCACCGCATGTGAACCGACCACGATAAGCCTGCTCCGGGGCGCGGCGGGCCGGGAGCTGACCGTCCGGGCGGACCCTGCCTCGGGGACCGTCGTCCTCGACCGCAGCGCCTGGCCCCGGACCGGCAGGGAAGGCTCCGCCCCGATCACCGTGCACGTGCCGAAGGGGCCGGAACTCGCGCTCCGGCTGCTCGTCGACGGCTCGCTCCTCGAACTCTTCGTCGCTGAACGGGCAATGGTCACCGAGCGCGTCTACCGGCGCCCCGGCGACATCGCCGAGCTGGTCGTCGACGGGCCGGGTGCCCGGGTCACCGGGTGGGCGCCGGACCCACGGAGGCGCGGCTGACCACAGGGCAGGCCAGGCGCCGGACGGTCGCGGGCGGCGTACGGCCGGCTTCGATGGCGTCCAAGAGCAGCCGGGCCGCCGCCTCGCCCATCGCCCGGTGCGGCAGCGCGACCGAGGTGAGCGGCGGTGTGAGGAACGCGGCCATGTGCTCCTGGTCGTCGTAACCGACCACAGACAGATCGGCGGGCACGTCGATCCCGAGCCGGGTCGCCGCGTGCAGGACACCCGCCGCGACCCGGTCGTTGTAGCACAGGACGCCAGTGGGGCGACGGCCCGGCTCGACCCCGTCGAGCAGGCGCAGCGCCCCCGCGTATCCCGCGGAGATCTCCCCGCCGCCGCGCACGATCCACTCCTCGGGCACGGTGACGCCCTCGGCGCGCAGCGCGTCCCGGAAGCCGCGGGTACGTTCCACCGAGGCGATGTCGTCCAGACCGCCGATCACGGCGAGCCGGCGGTGGCCCGCACCGAGCAGCAGCCGGGCCGCGGTACGGCCACCGGCGCGCTCGGCAGGGACCACGGCGGGCAGGGAGTCGTCCTCGGGCAGGCAGTTGGCCAGCACGGAGTGGGTGCGGTGCAGGCCCTCGGGGACGCGGACCCGGCGCAGTGACATGGCCGCGTAGACGATGCCGTCCACGCGCCGGTCGAGCAGTTCCGCGACGGCCGCGTCCTCCTTGACCGGGTCACCGCCGGAGTCAACGGTGAGGACGAGATGGTCGCTGCCCCAGGCGGTCTCCATGGCGCCGCGCAGCAGCCGACCGGCGAACGGCGAGGACGCGATCTCATCGGTGACCAGCCCGATCACGGCCGTACGGCGACGGCGCAGACCGCGGGCCACCGGGTCGGGGCGGTAGCCCAGCCGGGCCGCGGCCTGCCGGATGCGTTCCTGGGTGGCGGGCGAGAGGTTGCCCTCGGCCCGGCCGTTGAACACGAAGGACACCGCGGTGTGCGACACGCCGGCGAGCCGGGCGACGTCCCGTGACGTCGGGCGCCCGGTGCCCGTGCTCCTGCTCTCCTCGGCACCGCCCACGCCGTCCGCCGCCCTCGCCCAGCCCGTCCCTGTCGATCACCGTCCACTCTATCCGCGGGGAGCGCCACGGCACACGGGAGATCCTCAGGGCGCCCGACGGACTATGAGCCCTTTGAGGATCTTGGCGACCCTTGTCGATAAATGCTCATCCTGGCCGTCTTCCCAGTTCAGACGACGTTTAGCGCCTCAGACGTCATCTGCTTTCCGAACGCGGTGTTCGGCTGGCCGGACCACAGGCCCGACATCTTCCCCGCACTGATCACGGCTCCGCGTTCGGCGAGCATCCGCTGGAGTTCGCTGGCCTTCCACATGCCGCGGTTGGCGGCCGCCAGGCGGAGGTTCCACTTCACTGGGCCAGTCCTTTCCATCGGTCGGTGGCGCGCTGTTGTCCGGCGATCCAGGCGTCTTCGACGTGGGTTCCGTGGACGTGGATGTACCGGGCCGTGGTGCCGGTCCAGGTATGTCCGAGGAGCTCCTGGATGGCGAACAGGCTCATGCCGGCGAGGTGGAGCTGGGAGGCGCAGAAGTGCCGCAGCACGTGCGGGGTGAGCTTCCCGGCTCAGGTGGGGAGGCGCTGGGCGGTGGCATCGGCCAGCGACCGGCGGAAAACGTCGGTGGTCGCCCGAGCGCAGGAGTCGTCCCGGTTCTTGCGCTCGGAGGGGAACAGCGGGGCGCCCGGCCTGGTGTGGTCGGCGTCGAAGTGGCCCCATACGTCCTCGATGAACCACTGCAGGTTGCGGTCGGCTCCGTTGATCAGCGGCACCAGCCGTGGCTTCGGCCCGCTCCGCCGGGAGCCCTTGCCGTGCCGGACATTGAGCTTGCCGAACCGGCCCAGTTCCCAGCGGACGTCGTCCAGGTCGAGCATCCGCGCCTCGTTGATCCGCAGCCCCACGTCGGCCGCCAGCCGGGCGACCGCGTAGTTGCGGGCTGCCGGGCCGAACTTGCGACAGCACACCAGCTCCACCCGGCGAACAGCTCCTCGATCTCCGCTTCGCCGGGCGGGATCCGCAGCTGCGGTTCCACCGAGACCCGCGGCCGGTTCATCTCGTCCAGCGGGCACTCGACCACACGGCCGGTTAGGTTGTGCAGCTCGACCTTGCGCCGCAGCTCAAGGAACTGGAAGAACACCGCCAGCGCGCCCGTCCGGCAGGCGCGGGTCGACGGTTTGACGTCGCGAAGCACCTTGCCGAAATAGACATCCGCGTCGGACGGCTCTATCTCCCACAGTGGACGTCCGAACCAGTCCCGAATCCGCTCCAGGTGGTTGGTGTCGCTGCGGATCGTCCTGTCGACCAGTCCGGCCAATGCCCGCGCGAGCACGAACCCCGCCAGCACATCGGTGCGTGCTCCTCCTCGCCCGCGCAACTTCACGGCGGATCCTTGGAGACCGAGGCCATCACCAACCGCCCGGCACGGAGTTGTTCGGCCGGACCCGGCATGCCGAGCTTCGTCTCCACCACCGCGCACGTGAGGCGCCGTACACGGCTGGCGTCATGGAGGATCCCTGCGGGACGGCCTCGGGGTTCTCGGTCACGGCGTGTGCCACTCGTCGAGCTGTTCGCTGCGTCCCGGGGTCGCGAACGGGGTGTAGTGGGCGGGCTGGTGCTCGATCGGCAGGTCGGGACGCCACACGGTCAGAGCCTGGGCGCTGGGAGTGAAGAGCCCGTCGGGGAGCTGGTCGAGCGGGTACCACCGCCAGCGCCGACGCTTTCGCTCTCCTGGTCGGCCGGTTCGCCCTCCCATGCGGTCACGACTGCAGCCACGGTCACGCGGACTACGTCCGCGACGTGGTCGACGAGTGTGCCCAGGAGTACGACGTCTTCCTCGCGGGCAGCGCAGCCCGTTTCCTCCTCAAGTTCGCGGACAACCGCGCGTGTCAGGGACTCACCCGGCTCGACGGAGCCGCCTGGGAGTTCTCGTGTCCCCCTGCGGTGGTAGCCCAGCAGCAGGCCCTTGGGGCCATGGAGGATGGCGCCCACACCGAGCGCGGCATGGGCAACGGGCGGCCTGCTGGTGCGTGGTCGGCTGGTGATCCGGGCGTCGGCGGACGTGGAAGAGACGGCAGGAGACGGGGTTGTCCTCGTCAGGAGCGGCGGACTCTGCAGGAAACCCTGCTCCTTCACTAGCCGGCGGAATCCTGTGTGCAGCACGTGGTCCTCACCCCGCTGAGCGTGCAGGACTGGCTGTGACGTCGTTCAGTGGCTCCGCCATGTGGCTTGGGTTCTAGAGGTAGTTGCAACACCTGACCCTCGGGGTTGTTGCGATGACCAAGCCGCGGCGGAAGCCGAAGAAGCCCGGACCCGCGCCGTTGGCGGACAAGCGTGATCAATACCTTCGCCTCATGGCGCACGGGATGAGCAACTCGGCCGCGTTCCGAGAGGTGGGAATCAACCGCAAGACCGGGAACCGCTGGAGGTACGGAAGGAAGATCGTCGACCGGGCCGGCAACGTGCGCGTCTGATGGTAGGTGTTGCAAGTGTGGTCGGGCTGAGCCTGGCGTTGCTCTTCGCACTCAGCGCGCCCTGGAGCGGACCGTTCATCGTCAGTGGGCATCCACTCGACGCCATCATCGGGGACCTGGAGTCCGGCTTCTTCGACGGCGGTGCGTAGGCGGCGGGTGCGATCAGTGGCCGACATCGCGTGGCGGGGTGAACGGCACCGGAGAACTGGTGGTGCGACGGCTGAACCTCTCGTAGCTTCGGGACGCCCGGCTGGGACAGGACGGCCGGGTGTTTGTTCCGTTTCACGCGCCACGCGGGACCGGATACGACTTGTCCGGCTCTGGCGGCTCGCTCACCGGGTGACGCTGGTGCTGCCGGTGTGCGATCTCTGCGCAGCGTGGGGGTGGTCAGCGGGCGCTGCCGAGGTTGCGGTCGGCGTCGGACCCCTTGAGCATCAGGGTGGTCTCCTCGATGCGCTGGAAGCGGCCGTCAGGGGCGAGGTCGGCGAAGACGTAGACCTCCATGCTCACGGTTGAGCCGTCCGTCTTCGTGATGTGGCAGGTGTGGCGGTCGGCGTACTTGGTGCCGTCGTAGAGCTCTTCGTGGACCTCGATTTCGCCGTCGGCGACGAGCGTGCGCAGGTGGGCGATGTGGTCGAGGAACTCGGTGCGGTCGGCCCACTCGCCGTCGGTGCGCTGGCGGTAGTCGGGGGTGAAGTGGCGGTCGGCGGCCTCGGTCAGGGTGATGTCCTCGTTGAGGAGCAGGTCGGTGAGAGCGGCCTTGATGCCGGTGCGGGTCATGAGAGGTCCTTCGAGCAGGTTCGGACGAGAGGGATTCGTGGTGGTGCCTGGTGGGCCGGGGCCTCAGGCGCTGGTGTTGGTGAGGGTGTCGTCGAGCCAGTCGTAGATGCGGGCCTGGGACAGGCGCATGGCGCCGGGGTGGCAGTGGGCGCCGGCGCCTTCTTCGGCGGTGAACACCATCAGGGTCTTGGGGCAGGTCAGGTGGTCGTAGAGCTGTTCGGGCTGGCCCTTGAAGAACTCGTCCTCGGCGGCGTCGCAGACGAGGGTGGGGCACTGGATCCTTTCGGCGATGCCGTCAGCGAGGGTGTAGTCGAGGTAGGAGGCGTTGAAGGCGCGGGGGGTTCCGACGCCCATGACGTACATGCCGTGGTTGATCGCCCACCGGGCGGTCGCGTCCTTGGCCATGATCTGCTCGAACGCGGCATCGAGTTCGGGGGCGGATTCCGCACGCAGGAGCCGTTCGGCTGCCTTGCGGTCGCCGGGGATGTTCCGGACGGATATCTGGCCGAGGTCGTAGACGCCGTCGACGGCTATCAGCGCGGCCAGGCGGTGTTCGAAGGCCGCGGCCCTGGGGGCGAGTACGCCGCCCATGCTGCTACCGAGGAGTGCGATGCGGCTGTTGTCGACCTCGGGGAGGGTTTCGGCGAAGTCGATTACCGGGGTGATGACGTTCTCCCAGTCTGGGCGGAAGACCAGGTCTTGGTGGTGGCGCGGTCCGGGCTGTCCGGGGCCGTCGAAGACCAGCACGGTGTAGCCACGCTCGACGCCGGCCAGTGCCCCGAAGAAGTGCATCTCCTCCGCGGTGCCGTCGAAGCCGTTGTGCATGATCAGGGTCGGCCGCGGCTCTCCTGTGGTGTCGGCCCGGTAGAGGTAGCCGGGCAGGGTGGTGTCCTCGTACGGAATCTCGACCGGTTCGATGACCGGGGTGTACAGCGCCGCCGCCGAGCGGAAGCAGGCCACGGAACGGTCGTAGGCGTGGTCGTGGCGGGGATCGCAGGGGTGGCCGTGCAGGAAGAACTCCGCCGAGCGGTAGTAGTTCGACGCCCGCAGGAATCCGTCCCGGGCGCTGACCGTGTGGCCGGTGTCCAGGGCCTTCTGCGCTTCGGCGGACACCCGGTCGGCGGTGGCCAGCCACTCCTTGTGCCAGCTGTCGTAGTCGCCCTCGACGATGCGCTCGCTGGTGGAGACGACCTCGCCGAAGTCGGCACCGCCGTAGGCGATGTGGCTCATCGAGCGCAGGGTCTCGTACCAGAACTGGGTGTTGTTCGGGAACAGCAGCTGCTTCATGGCGCTCTCCTCAGAACCTTAAGCACAGATCTGTGCTTACGGAGATCACTGTAGACCCGTGAGCACTGCGAAGCAAATATCTGTGCTTACGATGTGGAGGTGACTTCGAAGCAACCGACCGCACGCATCCGCAAGAGTTCCGAGCAGGTCCGCTCAGCCGTCCATCAGGCGGTCATCGACCTGCTGTCCGACTCCGAGGGCGCGGACCTCGCCATCCCCGCGATCGCTCAACGCGCCGGGGTCAACCACACCAGCATTTACCGGCGTTGGGGCAGTCGTGAGGCTCTCCTGGCCGACGTGGTCACCACCCGCCTCGAACGGAACTGGCCGCTGAACGACACCGGCACCCTGCGCGGGGACCTCACTGCCTGGGCGGAAGCGGGGGTGGAGAGCATCCGCACACCCGAAGGCCGCCTTCTCGTGCGAGCCGTCGCCCTGTCCATGCCGAGCAGCGCCCACACGCAGGCGGAACGCGCACAGCACTTCCAGCGCCGGCTCCACTCCATTGAGCGCATCCGCGAGCGGGCCGCAGCCCGCGGCGAGAACCCCCCGCCCCTGGAGGAGATCCTCGACCAGCTCATCGCACCGCTCTACCTGCGGGCGATCTTCGGCATCGACCCGCCGGCCTCCGGCTACGCGGAACTCCTCGTGGGCAGACTCCTTGGCAACACGGGTGCGCCGGGCGCGGCGTAGGCGTGGCGCACCTGAACCTCCGGCGCCCAGGGCCCAAAGGGTGTCGCGGAAGGCCGCGGGTAGGGCATTGCCCTCCGCTGGGAAGCACCGCAAGGACGGGAGTCCGCACCACAAGGAGGAGTCCACCGGCAGCCGGCTCGGCTCTTGTGGTGCGGATGTGGTGCGCACACTGCCTACGGGGCAAGACAACAAAGAACCCCCGGGCCGTCGCCTGGGGGTTTCGTATGGAGCGGGTGACGAAAATCGAACTCGCGCTCTCAGCTTGGGAAGCTGCTGGTGCCGGGAGCACATGGGGCGGGATATCGCCGCGGGTCCGCGACGTTTACGCTCAGGATCCATGATCTTGCTGAGTGATCCCAAGGTGATCAATATCCCGGTGCAGGACTGCGGCGAACCTCTCACAGAGATCGCCTCGGTCCCAGAGATTGTGCTGGACCCCCGGGAACGAGACGAGGCAGGGGCATACGGCAGGGTCCGGATCGGCGTGCTCGAGCGTTTGTGCTCGGCATCGGAGATGCTTCCCGACGGCGTCAGGCTCCTCGTCATAGAAGGGCATCGCAGCAGCACCGAGCAGGCGCGGCGGCTTGCCCTCTACGAGAAACGCCTACGCCACTCCGGCATCACCGACCCCGTCGACCTGCGGCGCCGGGCCAGCGCCTTCGTCTCCCCGGTCGAGGTGGCGCCACACTGCGCCGGCGCGGCCATCGACCTGACACTCGTTGATGCCGATGGCGTCGAGCTGGACATGGGTGGTGCTGTCAACGGCCACCGCACCGGAGACGAGAAGTACTGTCCGCTGGACGCCTCGGGGCTATCAGACCAAGCACGCCACAATCGCAACCTCCTGGCCCAAGCCATGGGCGGCGCTGGCTTCGTCAACTACCCCACCGAGTGGTGGCACTGGTCTTACGGCGACCGCTACTGGGCACTGATCAGCAAGGCTGACAGCGCCATCTACGGACCAGCCTGACCAACTCGAACCGCAGGAACGTCAGCAGACAGTCACCGACACCCCTTGGAATCGATCATCTAGGAGTTGCGCCTACTGTTGCGCGACCCGGTGAACCGTCTCCGTGTCCGTGCAGGTCACCAAGCGATTTCTGCGTGGTCGGCTCCTGACATCCCCGTTGCGGCCGCTTTCGCCCATGTCCCCTGGCTGGAGTTAAGGAAAAGGGAGGGGCGGGATGGGCGGCGTGGCCCGTGAGAGTCCGATTTGACGCAGCCAATACCCGCCCACCGGCGACGGTGCGCAGAAAATTCTTGGTCCTGGGCGTGAGCGGTCTGGCAGGGGTGTTGACCTGCTGTGGTGGGGGTTGCGGTCGGGGTCTGGCAGGCCGTGGTGAGAATTCCTGACTCGGAAGACTGAAGCTCAGAGTGCTTTCAATGATCGGCCTGATGGTGACCGCCCCCAGCGCCAGCGCGGCAGGAAACTGCTAAGCATATGGGTGAGGTCGTATCAGCCAGCGCGCCTCCATCTTCGTCGGCCGCTTCCCAGCGGTCGCGGTCCGCTCCCTGGTATCGCGTGGCCCGACGCCGGCGACCTTGGCCGCCATGGCGACCTGGGCGCCGCTCCGCTCTTGCCGAGTGCGCGGGGCGAGTTCGCCGGTCTGCGTGCGTGACGATTTCAGCTACGGGTGCCCCCTTCGGCATCGCTGTTCGCCGTGCTAGTCAGGATCGCGCTTGCGACCACGTCGAAGAGGTGATCGGCGCGGGGCGCGAGCGAGCGCTGATCGCCGAGCCAGGCGAGCGCCTCCACCAGCGCGAACAGATCGTCGCCGTCGATGTCGGTCCGCGCCAGGCCCGCGGCCTGGGCGCGGACAAGGAGCCGGGCACCGGCCGCGCGCAGGGTGACGCACGAAGCGTGGAGTGCGGAATCGGGGTCCGCGATGGCGGCGGCCATCAGCACGACCGCGCCCCGGTACTCGGTTGTCCATCCGACGCATTCGCGCAGCCATGAAACGAGAGCATCGCCGGGCGAGTCGTCCGTTGCGAGGGCGTCCGCCTTGGCGGTCAGCTCGCCGAAGCTCGTGTGGAGCAGCGCATCGAGCAGCGCCTCGCGTGTCGAAAAGTGCCGCAGCAGCGTCGCGAGACCGACATCGGCCCTGCGTGCGATGTCGCGCAGTGACACGTCGACGCCCTGCTCGCTGATGGCGGCGCCCGCTACTGCGAGCAGGTGGTCGCGGTTCTTCCTGGCATCGGCCCGCATCTGGCCCCTTGAGTTTTCGGGATCAGTGATCCATTTATTCGGGTCAGTGGTCCGATTACATGGATCACTGATCCGGATAAGAGTATCGTGTAGCGCGTGCAGGGGCGAGCCGCCCCCTGCGGCCGTCACCACCGTCCGTACTGATGCGTCAATTGACGCGGAGTGCGTCGTGCGGCCGAGGTCCCTGTCGAGACGGGGACAGTCCGTCCAAGCACAGGCGCGGGTGCTTGCTCGCGGCGCGCCGGAGGATGGCTCCCTGGACAGTTCGTTGCGCGGGCGGCGGGTGGGAAAGCGAGTGTCATCCGCAGGCCCGGGATGAAGCTCATCGGCGACATCGCCTTCAGCGCCAACGACGAGAGACGGCCTTACCTGGCAACCTGCACGGGGCAGCTTCAGGTGTGACACGAGGTCTCTGCCGGCGGTCTGGACGCCTCCTCATCAGGCCGTCCCGTGTAGCAGCCGGGACAGCTCGGCATTCAGGTCGATGCCGTCACCCTCCCGCCCGGACGGCACCAGGTGGTAGGTGCGCTCCAACCAGTGCGTCACCACTGAGAGGGAAGCTGTGAGGTGGGCGGCCCCGCGCGGAGGGGACAGTACGAGACTCAGCACGGCATCCGGCCCTGTGTGGGCGGGCCAAAGTCGCACGTCCCCTTCTCCGCTCGGCCGGAGTAAGCCCTGCGCCAGCACATCGCGGTCGAACGCCCAGGCGACCGGTTCGTCGGTATCGGCATAGAAGACGATGTGCACGGCATAGGGGTCGTGCGGTTCGTACAGGAGACGGGTCGGCACCTTCACCCGCTGGTCCGGCGTGAGTGCGAACTCGGCATAAAGAGATTGATCTATGCAACGCTCATGAATCCAGCTGTAGGTTCACGGGCTGACGGGTGCACCACTGCAGCCGGCAGCGGTGCACCCACACCCTCCGAAGTCGGTGCCCGCGCATGTCCGGGCACACGCACGTACCTGTCCTGTGCTCCGACGGTCAGCGGGAGGTGCGGTCGTTGAGCCCGTGTGCCTCGGCACTCACGGTGACCCACTTATCGGCGTTCCAGCGGTGGAACTGCTGGCCGTCGTAGGAGTACCGCCGGCCGCCGTTGTTGTGGTGCCACTTATTGTCGTTCCGCTCCCACCTGCGGTGCCTGTCGTAGACATACAGGTCGCTGCTGTCGCGGTCGATGCGACGGTTGCTGCTCTCGCGGTCGCGGTCGCTGTCACGGTCGCCTCCGCGATTGTCGCCGTACTGGACGGTGATGCTGGAGGAGTGAGAGGCGTCCGCAGTGCGGTCGACGGACGGGTCGGACGTCGCCGATGCGGCGCCGCCCACTGCCAGCAGGGTGGTTGCTGCGACAGCGGACCCGACGGCCCCTGCGGATGTTGGGGTTCGGCTCCCAGCGTGGTGACATAGGCGAACGGTATGATCACCCCCCGTGAAGATCGTGACGCAGGTGAAGCTGATGCCGGAGGCCGAGCAGGCCGCCGCGCTGCGCTCCACCCTGCGCACGGTCAACGACCTGGCGTGCTGGGTCTCCGAGGTGGCGTTCGCCCACGGCGTGCCGCGTGAGTACGAGCTGCGTAAGCACACGTACCCGCGCCTCAAGGCCGAAGGGCTCGGGGCGCAGGCCGCCCAGCACACCATCAAGAAGGTGCGCGACGCCTACACCACCTTGAAGGCGAACATCCGGGCCGGGAATCTCGGCAAGGAAGGTTCGAAGCGCCACCGCAAGGCGGAGTCCAAGCCGATCGCCTTCCGGCCCGAGGCTGCGCAGCCGTACGACGACCGGTGTCTGAGCTGGCAGTACGACCAGCAGACCGTGTCGATCTGGACCACCGCCGGGCGTATCAAGAACGTCCGCTTCGTCTGCTCCGCGGACGCGCTCAAGACGCTCCGCGAGTGCCGCAAGGGCGAGTCGGATCTGATCGAGCGTGACGGCAGCTTCTACCTGGCCGCCACCTGCGAGGTTCCCGAGGCCGAGCAGTACGAGCCGGACGGCTTCATCGGCGTGGACCTCGGCATCGTCAACATCGCCACCACATCCACCGGCTACCAGGCCGCCGGGCGCGGCCTCAACCGCTACCGCAAGCGTCAACGTGCCCTGCGGGCCAAGCTCCAGAAGAAGCGCACCAAGTCCGCCAGGCGCCGGTTGAAGGAGCGCTCCCGCCGCGAGACGCGGCATGTCAAGAACACCAACCACATCATCGCCAAGACGATCGTGACCGAGGCTGAACGCACCTCCGCCGGGATCTCCCTGGAAGAACTCAAGGGAATCCGGCAGAGGGTACGGCTCCGCAAGCCCCAACGGGTCGCACTCCACTCCTGGGCATTCGCCCAGCTCGGAGACTTCATCGTCTATAAGGCCAAGCGGGCCGGTGTGCCCCTGGTCTTCGTTGATCCCGCATACTCCTCCCGTGAGTGCGCCGAGTGCGGCCACATCGACCGCCTCAACCGGATCTCCCAAGCCAAGTTCGCATGCCGGTCGTGCGGCGTCGTTGTGCACGCCGACCGGAACGCTTCCCACGTCCTCGCCCGCAGGGGCGAGGACGTGTGGACTGCGGGGCGTGAGTCACGCGTCCCTGCCACCCCATAGGGGTGTCTGGACGGAGGAGCCAACCCAGCAGCCAGTTGGGCGCTACCTCCAAGCCCGGTCCTTTAGGGCCGGGTCATGTTGACCCGCGGTGAGTCTCGAGCAGTCGCAGCCAGATTTCGCCGAGGGTGGGGAAGGCGGGGACGGCGTGCCAGAGCCGGTCGAGGGGGACTTCGCCGGCGACGGCGATGGTGGCGGAGTGGACGAGTTCGCCGACGCCGGGGCCGGCGAAGGTGACGCCGGCGACGGTGCCCCGGTCGGTGTCGATGAGCATGCGGGCGTGGCCGCGGTAGTCCTCGCCGTACTGGTGGGCACCGGCGACGTGGGCGAGGTTGTAGTCGACGACCTTGATGCGGCGGCCGCTCTGTTCGATCTCGCGGCTGGTCAGGCCGACGGAGGCGACTTCGGGGGTGGTGAAGATGACCTGGGGGACGGCGGCCGTGTCGGCGGTGGCGACGTGCGCGCCCCAGGGGGCGTCGTCGACCTGCTCGCTGTTGGCGCGGGCGCCGATGACGGCGCCGGCGATGCGGGCCTGGTACTTGCCCTGATGCGTCATCAGGGCGCGGCGGTTGACGTCGCCGACGGCGTAGAGCCAGCCGCCGTCGACGCCGGTGACACGGAAGGTGTCGTCGACGGTGAGCCAGTCGCCGGGGGTGAGGCCGACGCTTTCCAGGCCGATGCCGCGGGTCTGTGGGGCGCGGCCGGTCGCCAGCAGGATCTCGTCCGTGGCCAGCTGTCCTCCGTCGGACAGCGTGATCCGCACTTCGCCGTCCTCGCGTGTCATGGAGGTGGCAGTGGTGTTGAAGCGGATGTCGACGCCTGCTTCGAGCAGCCCCTCGGTGACCAGGTCGCCGGCGAAGGGTTCCATACGCTCCAGGAGCCCGTTTTCGAGGACGAGCATGGTGACCTGGGAGCCGAGGGCCTGCCAGGCGGTGGCCATCTCGACGGCGACGACGCCGCCGCCGACGATGGCGAGGCGGCCGGGTGCCTTGGTGGCGGTGGTGGCCTCGCGGCTGGTCCAGGGGCGGACGGTGTCGTATCCGGGGATGGGGGGCAGGGCGGCGCGGGTGCCGGTGGAGACGGCGACGGCGTGCCGGGCGGTCAGGTGGACGGTGTCGCCCTCCGGGGTCTGCACGGTGACCTGTTTGGGGCCGGTGAGCCGGCCGTGACCGCGTATGAGGTCGACGTTGACGGAGTTGAGCCAGTCGACCTGGTCCTCGTCCTTCCAGTAGGAGGACATCTTGTCGCGGTGTGCGAGGACCGCCTCGACGTCCAAGGGGCCGGCGACGGCCGGGTCGAGTCCGGGTACGCGGCTCGCGTCGGCACGTGCGACCACCGGCCGCAGCAGCGCCTTGCTGGGGTCGCAGGCCCAGAACGAGCATTCGCCGCCGATGAGGTCGCGCTCGATGATCACGGTGCTGAGTCCGGCGGCGCGGGCGCGTTCGGCCACGTTCTCGCCGACCGGCCCTGCGCCGATGACGATCACGTCGTAGGTGCGGGTGGTCTCGTTCGTCACTGATGTGTTCCTCACTGTTTCGTTCGTCATTGCTTGCGTGCCTGGGCCGGGCTCTCCACGGTCGCGGCCCCTTGCCGGCCGCGTTCGCCGTTGCCTGCCGCCGCACCGCACGGGGTCGAGGGGCAGTCACGGGCTGGGACGGCCGCGGCGGCCAGCGCGGCCCCGTGGCAGCCGGACCGCCGGGCGGCGGAGAGCACCCACCCGTGCGCTCGCCCGGCGGTCCGGTGCCGGTCTTCGGTCCGGACCGCGAGAGGGCTGGTCCGGACTGGCTGTCGTCCGGGCCGGCGACGGCCCGTTGCAGCCCTTGGACGGTTGCTTGGCGGCTTGTGGGAGAGGTCAGCGGCCGGGGAGGCGCTCCGAGATTTCCTGGAGCACCCAGCCGTTGTCGTCCGGGTCGCTGAAGGTGGCGAAGGAGCCGTAGGAGGCGCGCTCGGGGTGCAGGCCGGCCAGCCGCTCCTGGCCGGGGCGGCGGTGGGCGACGTCCCCGTCCTCGTGGCCGTGGAAGAGGCCGCCTGCGTCGTGGAAGATCTCGCTGACCTCGATGCCGCGGCCGGTGAGCTCCGCGCGGGCTTCCTCGATGTCCGAGACAATGAGGTACAGGCCCTGGAAAGAGCCGGGCGTGATGGGGGTCATCCCCTCGCCGAAGATGATCGAGCACTCGGAGCCGGGCGGTGTGAAGTGCACGACCCGGACGTCCTCGCTGGCCTTGTAGTCGACGTCCAGGCGGAATCCTGCCTTCTCGTAGAAGGCCTTGGCCCGGTCGATGTCGGAGACGGGCAGCACGATCATTTCGAGCTTCAGTTTCATGGGGGGTGTCCTTATTTCTTGACGTCGGTGGATTACGCCCAATGCGTCACCGGTTCAACAGGTAGTGGTCGCGGCCGGGGCCTCGTTGCCTCCGGCTGCTGCGGCGGACGGCGTGACGCCGAAGGGGGGAGCGGCTGATCCGCTGTAGTCCGACCTGAACCAATGGTCCGTTTTGCCGGACCACTGATCCGAATATATGGACCACTGATCCGAATAGTCAAGGGGGAGATGTGGGCTGATGCATGAGCGGGGCGTCGATGTGTCACTGCGCGAGATTGCGCGCACGGCGGAGGCCGGACTCGTGACGCTGCTGTGTCACTTCCTGACGTGAGAGGCGCCATCGAGGACACCGAATCTGCACTCCACGCCTCGTGCGTCACGGTGCGCGACTCCTTGCCCGCGCCTGGGGCGCGGTCATGGCGCGGATTGATGGCGCCGACTTGTTTGCACTGCCGGCGACGCTTCGCTCGGCTCGGCGATCAGCGCTCGCTCGCACCATGCGCCGACCGCCTCTTCGGGGTCCCGTCGGCTCGCGGTAGCTGCTGGGTCGACCCGGGCCGGCGAGAAGCAGGGAGCGAACAAGGTGCCCTGGGTCTCGAACTGTTCGTGCGCGCCGCCATCGTCAGCCGCTTCGCGGCGGTCGCGGTCCGCTCCCGGGGAGCGTGCGGCTCGATGCCGGCACCCTTTGACCGCCTTGGCGAACGCGGCCTCGAACTGCTCCCGTCGAGCGTGCGGCCCGGTTCGCCGGTCCGCGAGCGAGACGGTTTCGTCTGCAGGCTTGAGGGTGACGTTCCCCGTCGGGCCCGCTCCTTGCGGTCGTCGGAATCTCGCTCGCGCCAGGCCTCAGGCCTTCGAAGTGGCGCCCCCGCGTGCCGAGTTGGAGCAGCCTCGCGAGCCTGACGTCGGCCCTGCGTGCGATGTCGCGCAGTGACACGTCGACGCCCTGCTCGCTGATGGCGGTCCCCGCTGCGGCGAACAGGTGGTCGCGGTCCGTCCTGGCGTCGGCCCGCGTCTGCCCCTCTTGACTATTCGGATCAGTGGTCCATATATTCGGATCAGTGGTCCGGAAAAGTGGACCGCTGATTCACTTCATTTGCCCCCGCGAAAGACGCAGGAAGAGCGCTGTGCCAAAACAGACCATGAAAGCGATCCGGCTGCACGAGTTCGGCGGCCCTGAGGTGCTGCGCTACGAGGAGGTGCCGGTTCCCGTGCCGGGTCCGGGTGAGGTGCTCGTGCGCGTGCACGCGGTCGGCATCAACCCTCCTGACCGGTATGCACGCGAGGGGATGCCCGACATACCCCCCGAGATCAGGCCCGAGTTCCAGCTCCCCCTGATTCCAGGGACCGACGTCTCAGGCGTCGTGGAAGCCGTCGCCGCCGATGTCAACGGCTTCGCGGTCGGAGACGAGGTGATCGGCCTTCTGCGCTTTCCCACCCTTCTCCAGAGCAGCGCGTACGCCGAGTACGTCACCGCGCCGGCGTCCGACCTCGCCCGCAAGCTGACCGGCATCGACCACGTGCGCGCCGCCGCCCTGGTCATGTCGGGGCTAACGGCGTGGCAGTTCCTGATCGAGCTCGGGCACGATCATCCCTCGCCGTTCCAGGAGGCCCAGCACCGCCCGATGGCACTCGGCAGCAAGAGCACGGTGCTCATCAACGGCGCTGCCGGTGGCGTGGGGCACCTCGCTCTCCAGCTGGCCAAGTGGAAGGGAGCCCGCGTCATCGCCGTGGCCTCCGGCGCTAACGAGACGTTCCTGCGCGAGCTCGGCGCCGACGAGTTCATCGACTACACCAAGGAGCGGCCCGAGGAGGTCGTTCGTGACGTCGACCTGGTCCTGGACACCGTCGGGGGTCCCGACAGCAGGCGCTTTTTGCGCACTCTTAAGCGCGGCGGTTCCCTCTACCCGGTGTACTTCGGCCAGTTCGACGACGAGGAGAACGCGAAACTGGGTGTCACGGTCACGGCCGTGTCGGTCCGCTCGAGCGGCGCGCAGCTCGCCGAACTGCAGAGCTTGGTCGACGCGGGGAAGATTCGCGTCGCGATCGACAGCACGTTCCCGCTCGCGGATGCCTGGGGGGCGCACGAGCGCGTCGCCCGGGGGCACATCCGGGGCAAGGTCGTGCTCACGGTCGCTTAGGGACGAGCGGTTTCACCGACGCGTCCGGTGGTCGCCCTTCAGGGCACAGGTGGCCTTCGGGACGCGGATGCGGAGACCTGGGGGCGCAGCTGGCGAATCCGTTCGGCCCCTCACTCGCGCAAGGCTGTGAAATCCGTCGCTCTACCGGGAGTGCGCTGATCGTCGGACGGATTCCCCCGATGGGCTGGCCATCCCCGCCTTGGCGCCGCGTGGACCGGCACCGACGTCTACGGTCGGCTAACGCGTACGGGCACGACGCACACGGCGGGGGAGTGGGATGAGGAGTTGGGAGAGGGCGCTGGCGGTGCTGGAGGCGCTGTGCGAGCGCGGTCAGGCGGCCGGGCACGGCTGGACGCTCGACACGGAGCTCCTCCCACCGCACCAGCAGCAGGTGAACGCCCTGGAGAACCAGGGCCTGGTGGAGCTCGCCTCCAGGGAGGACCGTGCGGAGCTGTCGGCTCTGGAGGGTCGGCCCGTGCGGTGGGCGGCCCGGCCGACGCCGTACGGCCACGACACCCTCACTTACGGCTGCTCCCGCCCCCGCGCCGAGCCCCCGCCCGGCGAGCAGGAAGCAGACCGGCAGGCGGTGGAGCTGATCCCGTCGCAGATGGCGGCACTGCGTGTGTTCGTCGGCCTCACCGGCCAGCTCCAGGTGCCGCCGGTCGACGGGCTGGCGGAGCAGGTCCGTTCGGCGTCGTGTGATCACGGGATCAAGCGGTGGCGGTTGTATCTGACGCTAGAGCAGATGGAGTCGGTGGCGTACGGGTTGTGGCTGCACCGGATGACGGGCTCCGCCGCGGAGGCCAACCGCTTCGGCCGCGAGTACGGCGTCGTGCACAGCCCGGCACGGGCCTCGGACAACCCGTCGGCGGGCGGAGCGGCCGCGCGGGGCGGTAGGGGGGTCAGCGGGCGAGGGTGACGGTGATGGGCGCGGCCTCCTGTGGCCGCTCGCGCCGCGCTCGTGGGACAGAGCTGCTGGGCTCCCGCGCCGCGTGGGCGCGGCCGGTCTCCTCTGGTCTGGATCCCGTCACGCGGCGCGGCCTGCGGCCTCGCTGGAGGTCAGCCGATGCCGGTGACCTGGAGTGCGGTGGTCCAGTTGTTCTTGATGGCGCTGCGTGCGGCGGACAGGGTGATGGTGCCGTTGCAGACGGCGTTCTTCAGTTTCGTCTCGGTGCCGTCTTTGGTGTAGGCGGTCTTCGTGCCGTAGTGCGGCTCGGGCCACAGGTTGCCGGGGTCGCGGGGCGCGCCGCCGAGTTCCAGTGGTACGAGGTGGTCCTCCTCGTAGTCCGACATGTTGGTGTCGGAGTACCCGTAGTCGGTGATGCCCTGCGCCTTGAGGGGGTTGGTGTAGGACGTGGGGGGCCGGACGGTGGCGGTCCAGCCGGACACGCAGATGGTGC
>NZ_JBHVST010000129.1:0-25577 GCF_042885015.1 Streptomyces sp. NPDC058086
GGCCGGACGAACTCCCACTCGGCGTCCGACAGTTCATGGCGACGTATCACCCCACCATGATCCACCACTCAAGATCATTTGAAGACACGACCTAGTGACGTGAGTCGGAGATTCTGTGGCAGTAGGCGGCGACTTTGTCGAGGATCTCGTCGGCTGCATTGGTCCAGATGAAGGGTCTGGGGTGTTCGTTCCAGTCGGCGAGCCAGGCTCGGATGTCGCGCTCGAGAGCCTGGACGGAGCGGTGGACACCGCGGCGGAGTTTCTTCGCGGTCAGCTCGCCGAACCAGCGCTCCACCAGGTTCAGCCAGGATGAGCCGGTGGGTGTGAAGTGCAGGTGGAAGCGGGGGTGTGCCAGGAGCCACTTCTTGATGGCAGGTGTCTTGTGGGTGGCGTAGTTGTCCAGGATCAGATGGATGTCGAGGCTTGTCGGGACTTCCTTGTCGAGATTGGCGAGGAACTTCTTGAACTCGGCGGCCCGGTGCTGGCGATGGATCGAGCCGATCACCTTGCCGGTGGCCACCTCCAGGGCCGCGAAGAGGGTGGTGGTGCCGGCGCGGACGTAGTCGTGGCTGCGGCGTTCGGGGACCCCGGGCATCATCGGCAGCACCGGCTGCGAGCGGTCCAGGGCCTGGATCTGGGATTTCGTGCGCCACGAGGCGCTGTGGGATCGAGCGGAGGTGAGAGGACTCCGCCGCCGTGCTGTCGCCGCGGCACGGCGAAGCTGGGGGGAGTTCGAGCCGGGAGATGCCGGTGAGGACGGAAAGCAGCCCTGACAACGACGGGACGCGCTGGCACTGCCAGACGGCGCGGGTCCGGCAAGCAAGACGGAAAGGTGCACGTGAGGAACCGGCGTGTAAAGCCCCTTAAGAGATCCACCAGCTCGAACCTGGCGGATGTGGGCTGGATTGCGGTGCACATTTCGCTCCCCGAGGTGGGGAGTGGAGTGACTCCTGGGCCGGTTGAAGTCGCCGGTCGGGAGGCCACGTTGAATGCCTGCGGCGTAGGCGTGGCGAGGCCGCAGGGGCAAAGTCGGGCACCTCATCCGTCGATCGATCCGCAGTGAACGTGGGAACCGTCCGGATGCCTCCCTTCCCGTCGGCCATCCAGGCCGGTGGCGGGCAGGCGCATCGTCCACCGGCAGCATCCGGCCGGGGCGGAGCCGCTGTAGTAGTCCGAGGACGCGAAAGCCGTCCGCATGGCGAAGAGCGGCAGCGTGTTCGCAGTGACGGTTCTGGAAGGCCAGGAGTCCGTTGATGAATATTGACCGGGCGGCCGATGACACCGGTCGCCGGTTCAACGATCTGTTCAACCTCGTATGTGACCCCGCTTTCCTGCTGGTTGCGTGGGAGCGGGTGCGGACCAATCGGGGTGCCCGAACCGCAGGTGTGGACGGAATTTCCGCCCATTCCGTGCGGTTGTCGGGACGGGAAGATCTCTTCCTGGACCGTCTCCGTCGAGATCTTAAGACGCAGACGTTCATCCCTCTTCCGGTGCGGGAGGTGATGATTCCCAAGGGCGGAAGTGGAAAGTTCGGTCGGCTGGGCATCCCTCCTGTGGGCGACAGAGTTGTGCAAGCGGCTCTGAAGCTGGTGCTGGAGCCGATCTTTGAGGTGGATTTCCTCCCGTGCAGCTACGGGTTCCGTCCCAAACGGCGGGCCCAGGATGCGATCGCCGAGATCCACTTCTTCGGATCCCGCTCTCACGAGTGGGTTCTGGAAGCGGACATTCAGGCGTGCTTCGACGAGATCGCGCACCCGGCCCTGATGGACCGAGTGCGCGCGCGAATCGGAGACAAGCGAGTCCTGGCCCTGGTCAAGGCGTTCCTCAAAGCCGGAATCATGCATACCGACGGCACTGAAGGCGCTTCGATCACCGGCACTCCCCAGGGAGGAATCCTCACGCCTCCAACGCAATGGGCAACTTCTGCTTCGAGGTGACGCTCGGCTACCGGCGCTTGGAACTCCTTCCTCGCGCCGAGGGTAAGGAGCGTCACAGTGGGTAGTAGGTTTGTGACATGGTGCGTGCTGATCGTGTCGATAGCGTCGAGTACGCCCGGCGGGTCAATGCCGCCGCGGATCTGGTCGGGGCGGGTGTGCCCGTGGCCGCAGCCGCCCGCACGTTGGCGAGTAGGTATGGGGTGTCGGTGCGTCAGGCACGCCGGTATCTGAGCAGGCCATGGCTGCTGGACGGGTCGAAGTCCCCGAGTCGAGCGTGGTGTTCACCGTCAAGCTGCCCGGCTCGCTGGCCGGGCAGATCCGTGCTTGTGCTCACGAGAGTGACCGGGCGATCTCCGCGGTGGTGGCCCAGGCCCTGGCCGAGTTCCTGGAGCGGGGCGCCCCGGAGGGCCGGCAGGGCAGGTGAGCGGGCGGCTGGTGGCGACGGAGGCGGTCTTCGACCGTCATGCGGCGGCGGACTTGTCCGCGGCCTACGCGGTGTTGATGCCGCAGCGCCGGGCCCGGGTCCGGGCCGGCCCCGATCAGGCAGGAGCAGCCGGTGACCAGTGCGGCGATTTACGCCCGGGTGTCGTCCGCCCGGCAGAAGAAGGACCAGACGATCGGCTCGCAGACCGCGGCCCTGCGCGCGCACGCCGCCGCCTCGCATCTTGAGCTGCCCGAGGAGTGGGTGTTCGAGGACGAGGGCCACTCCGGGGCGACCCTGGTACGGCCCGCGCTGGAGCGACTGCGGGACCTTGTCGCCCAGGTCGGCGTGGATGTGGTGCTGTGTTACGCACCCGACCGCCTGGCCCGCAAGTTCGCCTACCAGGCCCTGCTGATCGAGGAGTTCACCAGGGCCGGCACCCGGGTGGAGTTCGTACGGGGCCCGCACGGCGACACTCCCGAGGACCAGTTGATGGTCCAGTTCCAGGGCATGTTCGCCGAGTACGAGAAAGCCCAGCTGATGGAACGCTACCGGCGAGGGAAGACCTACCGGGCGCGCTCGGGGTCCATCAATGTGCTGGGCGGCGCCCCGTTCGGTTACCGATACCTGCGCAAGACCCCCGAGTGCGGGGCCACTTACGAGATCGTCGAGTCCGAGGCAGCGCTGGTGGTGGAGCTGTTCCGCCGCTATACCGACGACGGAGCCTCCATCGCGGACCTGACCCGCTGGCTCACCAGCAGCAACACCCCCACCCGCACCGGGAAAACCCGCTGGGACCGCAGCGTGGTCTGGGGCATGCTCCGCAACCCCGTCTACCAAGGTCAGGCCGCCTTCGGCAAGACCCGGACCGTCCACGAGCCCCCGGGCCTGAACCGCCGCGCGAGGCTGGAAGGGCGCACCACCCCACGCGCCGTCAAGTACGAGGACCGGCCACGCGATGAGTGGATCACCATCCCCGTCCCCGCGGTCATCAGCCCGGCCACCTTCGAACGGGCCGCCCAGCGACTCGCCGACAACAAGCGCTTCGCCTCGCGCAACAGCAAGACCCCTTCTCTCCTTCAGGGCCTGTCGGCCTGTGTGAGCTGCGGATACGGCTACTACCGCACTTCGACCACCACTTCCTCAGGCAAGAAGATCTACTACTACCGGTGCCTGGGCTCCGACGACTACCGCTACGAGGGAGGCCGGGTCTGCACCAACAAGCCCGTCCGCGCCGACTACCTCGACACCGTCGTCTGGGACCACATCATCGGCCTGATCGCCGACCCGCACCTGATCCGGACCGAGATCGACAAGCGGCTCGACCGCGCCCGCACGTCCGACCCCGCCACCCGCCAGCGCAGCCGTCTCGACCTGGCCCTGGCCAAGGCCACCACCGCGATCACCCGCATGATCGAGGCGTTCCAGGAACAGCTGGTCACCATCGACGAACTGCGGGCCCGGATGCCCGGCCTGCGAGCCAGGGAAAGCAACCTGCGCGGCCAACTCGACGCGCTGGACGCCCAGCTCGCCGACCGCGACGCCTACCTCAAGCTCGCTGACGATCTCGAAGGCTTCCTCGCCCAGCTCCGCGACAACGCCCAGACAGCCGAGGTCCCCGAGCGCCAGCGCGTCCTGCGACTCCTCGTCAAGGACGTCCTCGTCGGCCCCGAGAAGATCACCATCCGGCACCGCATCCCCGTCCGCGAACACGCCGCCAACGACGGCCAGCATCAAGATCAAGACGCTACGGAGGGTGACTCATGCCCGAGTTACCCATTGCGTTGGGGGCGTGATGTCCCCGCTGCTGGCCAACATCGCCCTGTCCGAGCTCGACGAGCACTTCGCCGAGACTTGGCAGAGCTATGGATCGGACTACCAGCGCACCGCGCGTCGCAGACGCGGCCTGCCCATGTGCCGTCTCATCCGCTATGCGGATGACTGGGTGGTCATGGTTTCGGGGACGCGTCAGCACGCCGAAGCGCTGCG
This sequence comes from Streptomyces sp. NPDC058086, assembly GCF_042885015.1. Lineage (NCBI taxonomy): Bacteria > Bacillati > Actinomycetota > Actinomycetes > Kitasatosporales > Streptomycetaceae > Streptomyces > Streptomyces sp. NPDC058086. The sequence continues at coordinate 4,348 of NZ_JBHVST010000129.1, forward strand.
GGCCGAGGCCGCAACAGTCCTGGCGCCGATGGGCTTGCGCCTGTCGGAGGCCAAGACGCAGGTGGTTCACATCGACGAGGGCTTCGATTTTCTGGGCTGGCACATCCAGCGCCGGCGGAAACGGGGCACCGACCGGAACGTCGTTTATACCTACCCCTCGAAGAAAGCGCTGGCCTCCATCGTGGACAAGGTCCGGGCGATTACCGGCAGATCGAAGCACCGGCATCTGTCCGAACTGCTGCGTCAGTTGAATGCTGTGCTGCGGGGCTGGTGTGCCTATTTCCGACATGGTGTGTCAGCGGCCACCTTCGGCTATCTCGATGAGTATTCCTGGCATCAGGTGACCCGCTGGCTGCGTAAACGACATCCTCGTGTCCCGTGGGCATCCTTGTTCCGGCGCTTCCTCCCGGGGAAACGGCCGACCGAGGACGGGATTTCGCTGTTCCAACCCCAGAAGGTTCCGGTGATCCGCTACCGATACCGGGGGCGGAACATACCCACACCATGGACGCCAATACCGGCAGCCGTCGGCTGACCAGAGGTAAGAGCACGTGGAGAGCCGGATGCTCGGAGACGGGCACGTCCGGTTCGGCGGGCGGGCCGGGGAAACGGAACAGTAGCAACGCTGTCACCGCGCCCCGGTCCGACCCGACTCATCCACGCAGAGGACCAGTGCTTTCTCCGGCGGGTCGAGGTAGAGGCCGACGACATCACGGACCTTGTCGATGAACAGCGGGTCCGTGGACAGCTTGAATGTCTCGGAGTGGTGAGGGGCCAGGGCGAAGGCGCGCCATGTCGACCAGTGAGTGGCGTTCGCCTGTTTCTCCTCGAGTGTCTTGACGATGACCCGTTCCACGTCGGCATCGGCTGCGCGTATACCGCTTCAACTGCCTCTCACCGTACCCACTGTGCGTGACGGACGGTTCACGGAACATCAGCCGCCTGGCCCGGTTCCGACACCGCGACCCAGGCTCCCCCCATCGGCGCTGCGGCTCGCCCAAGTTCCGTACGTCCATTCCGGGTTCGGGCATTTCTGTGCCCGAACCGGCCGATCAGAGACGGAGACACGGTGACCACCATCGACACCGCGGCCATCACGGTCGTACTGCCCGAGGCGTTCGACAAGCGCTGGAGCCGCCTGCCCGGCATCCAGGTCGACGGCCGGCGCATCACCATCGACCCGGCCGAGTACTTCTTCCGCTTCGAGTCCCACACGTGGCTCGTCGCCGACTGGGAGCTGGTCAACTCCCAGCTCCTGAACACGGACGAGACGACCGAGAACCCGGTCGAACAGCTCGCCCTCGACTTCATCAAGGCCCACGCCGCCCCCACCTCGGACGCAGCCCGGGTGCTTGCCACCGCCTACGATGTGTACGCGTACCTCTTCCGCGACGAGCACCTCGCCAGCCTGGGCCTGTCGCAGATCACCGCCGAGCACCTGCGGATGCTGCGTGAGGCGGCCACGCTGATGGCGCTGAACAAGGTGGAGCTGGACGGGCACATCTCCAACGTCGGCCCCTGCTGGTTCTTCCCCGCCGCGACCTCCGTCGGGGCGGCGATCCGCGCGGCGGACGATGGCGCGGTGGTCTCGATCCAGCCCGGCTCCTACAAGGAGTCCCTGGTCCTGGACCGCGATATCACCGTGGTGGCCGAGAAGGGCCGGGGGACGGTACGGATCACCGCGGCGCACGGTCCGGGCGTCAGCGTCTCGGCGGGCCAAGCGTCGAGCAGATTGCCAACGCGCACCAGCAGCTGCCGGCCTACCTGCGCTCCGCCCATCTGCGGCTGATGGCGCAGGGCATCGCTGACATCCTGCAGACCGGCCAGGTGATCCGGGGGCGCGGCGGTAGTCCGACGCTGCTGTCCACCCAGATGCCCCAGGCGCCTGTCGGAATGTCGCTGGACACTGCAGTGAACGATTTTATCAGCGACCCATTTATTTTCGCGCATCATTTCCTGTTGTCCGCTGATTTTATGGACGGCATCAGGGCGCGCACGCCTCGTTTGCTGGTTAAGCAAGCCGATAATTTCGTGAATCAACTGATGCCGCACTTCGGCCGGCATTGGTTCACCTTGGTCGAGGACCCGCGCCGTCAGGGGCGCAACCAGCAACTAAACGCTTTCTATCTCACACCGGCCCTGGAAAAGTACGCCGAATACGCAGCCGCGCAGCCCAACCAGGTACCTTAAGGGTCTCAGGAGTTCTTTGACGGTTTGGTCTCGAGCTTCCGCTGGTGACCGCGGCCCGTTACATCGAGGCCGGTTACGTCCAATAGAAGAGGGGCCACCCAAGTGACCTGGGGCAGGACGTGGGCACAACACAGGTCCGCCGGAACCGGGACAACAGCAGCTTCAATCCCGATTTCGTGTTCACGGACACCATGAACGGGTGCGCGTTCGCCGTGACCGACATGACCGACGAAACCTTCACCGCATGGCACTTCCAATCCCCTACCTCCAACAGGCAGGCAGCCTGCAGCTTCCGTCAGGACAACCGCCCGATCGACTGGTTCGGCGACCACGAATACATGACGACGGCTCCGAAGGGAAACCCTGAAGGAGTCAACTTCCTCTGGCGGGACGAACGCGGGAACTGGCAGTTCATTAGCCAGGATAACGATGTGAGCGCCCATTCCATGGCCGAAGTGCTGCAAACAGCACCGCCCGGATCTACCACGGAATGGTGAACTACTATCTCGACAGACTTCGCAATGATCTCGTCCAGATAAAGATTCCAGAAGGTCAGATCTGGCAGAATGAGCGTGAAATACAGGAGATCTTCAAGTCCCACCTCACAGGCCAGATGGTAGGCGAGGTCAACAAACTTAAAGAGATAGCAGATTCGGCTCACGAGGGAAGCACGAACGAAACTTTCGATCTCCTCGCCGATGCCGCCAGGAAATTCCAGCGGAATCGCGACAGGCTTGCCAAGCTGCCCCGGTGGAACATGGACAACGCCAGGATTAAGGGCAATGCTGCGGCATCCCAGTCGAGCTGGTACTTCCCCCGGAACAGCGCAGAAAGCCTCAAAGTCGAGGTCGCCAAGCGCGTGCGCATCGCCGAAGGAATCCTCAGTCTCTTCGAAGGCAAGTGGGCCACCTGGATCCACGACCTGCAACACGAGGCAGACTCCTGGATATCCACCCCCGCAGCAGGCCCGGACCAGACGTCTGGTGCCCAGGCCTGGGCCGCCCCCGCCTCGTGGACGGCCGTGGAGACGATCGTCACGGCCACGGTGGAAGACGTGGGGACCCTGCCGGGCGAGCCCACGGCTTCCGCCCCCGACACCTGGGCGGAGTTGCGTGGCCTCGCCGAACCCGCAGCGATTGACACCGAGCACTTCGATCCGTGGAGGTCGGGACCGTATGAGCCCGGCCAGCTGGCGGGCAAGATGGGCCGGATCCGACTGGACGCCCGGAAAGGTGCCGGCGGTCCCGGAGCTGGTCGACCGGCTGCCGGAGGGCCACCAGCTGGTTACGAACTCTCAGACCTTCCAGGGGTGTTTGCACCGGTGACTGGTGCGGAATCACCCATGCCTGTACGGGAAAGATTATTAACAACGACCTGATTGCTTGTCAGGTTCTATCCACCACCAGTGATTGTTGCCATGTCCAAGCGAGGTGTTCCCAGGCGAACAGCGCAGCTAGCGTACGCGGTGTCCACCCACAGACAGGGAGGTGAACCATGGAGAAGGAAAGCAACATCCTCGAGGTCTCCGAGGAGGAGATCGCGATCGAGGAGCTCGACGCGCGCCCCAGCCAGCGAATCTGCTACCCGCCCACCTGGTAATCAGCGGGGACGCATGGTTGCGAAAGGCATGCGGCCTCACAGTTGTGACTGTGAAGCCGCATGCTGCATCACACCGGGAAGAAAGTCGGTTGTCATGGCTGGTCGCATCGTGCGCTTCCCGCGGCACGTGGGCGTCGAAATCATTCCGGGAGCGGGGGTGTACCTCCTCGCCCAGGGGCGCAACACGGTGCTGCGTGGCAAGCTCATCGAGCAGTTGGCCCCTTTGCTCCTGAAGGGAGCGACGCGCGTGGCACTGCGGCATGCGCTTGCGGCGTCGTTTCCGGGGACCGTCGTGGACCGCGGCCTGGACCGGCTGCTCACTGCCGGGCTCGTAGTCGAGCGGTGGGGAGATTCAGAACGCGACGACGCCGGGTTCTGGGAACTCGCCGGCGTGGCTCCGGACTCCGTGAGCGAGGCCGTCGAAAACCGGAGCGTGTGCGCGGTCTCCGTCGGCGGCATGAGCACAGAGGCGTTCACGGAAGCCTCGACGGCGCAGGGCCTGCGTCTTGGCGACGGTGATCCGAGCCTCACCGTCGTGCTCACATCCGATTTCCTCCACCCGGACATCCTGGCGTTCAACCAGGATGCACTGACGACCGGTAGCCCCTGGCTCGTGGCCAAACTGACTGGGGAGAGCGCCTGGATCTCGCCCGTCCTCGAACCCCGGCACACCGCGTGCTGGAGCTGCCTGGTGCAGCGAGCCCGAGGCCACCGGCAGTTCGAGGCCACGCTCGCCAGAATGACCCACCGGGACTACATCCCAGTGATGGGTGACGTGCGGCTCACAACGGCCACGGGCCTGGCTGCCCGGCTGGCGGTTTTGCGGGTCACGCAGTGGATGGCCGGGCTGCCCGACGACCCGCCGTCGATCCTGAGTTTCGACCCCTTCGCCCTGGAATCCCGTAAGCACCATCTCACCCGGCGCCCGCAATGCCCGGACTGTGGCGACCCGACGTTGGTGGCGACTGCGGCCCACCTGCCGCTGGCCTTGCGAAGCGTGCCTGCGGCACCGGGTGCCGACGGCGGGTACCGGTCGCGAGGCCAGCACCACATGCTCGACACATACGGACACCTCGTCAGCCCCATCACGGGCGTCGTATCGGAGCTGACCCGGATGAAGACGTCATCAGAGCTGCTTCACGTCTATTCCGCCGGGCACAATTTCGCGATGGGCCGGCCCCGGGAACTCAGCCGGGCGCAGCGCGCGCTGCGCACCGAGAGCGCTGGCAAGGGCATGAGTGACTGGCAGGCCCGGGCGAGCGCTCTCGGCGAGGCCATCGAGCGGTACTCCGGCGTCTGGCAGGGCGACGAAGCGCACATCGTCACCTCAGCCCGCGCCCTGGGCGCCGACGCGGTGTCACTGGACACCCTGCAGCACTTCAGCGAAGACCAGTTCCGCAACCGTGAGGAGTGGCGCGGCCGCGGCACCCCCTTCACCTGGGTGCCTGACCCGTTTGATGAGGCGCAGGACATGGCCTGGACGCCTGTCTGGTCGCTGAGCGAGGAGGCGCACAAGTACGTGCCGACCGCCTACCTGTACTACGACTTCCCCACCTCGCCCGGCCCTGTCGTCGCCCTCGCCGACTCCAACGGGAACGCGGCCGGGAGCAGTCTGGAGGAGGCGATTCTCCAAGGCTTCTTCGAGTTGGTTGAGAGGGACAGTGTTGCCATGTGGTGGTACAACCGCACGGCCCGTCCGGCGATCGACGTGAACCGGGCGGACATCGCATATATCGAGCGCTGGCAGGAACATTATGCGAGCATCGGCCGCGAGACCTGGGTCCTGGATCTGACCTCGGACCTGGGGATCCCTGTCGCGGCAGCGGTGTCGCGCCGGACCGACGGCCCCACCGAGGACATTCTCTTCGGCTTCGGCGCGCACTTCGACCCGGCCGTGGCGGTCACCCGGGCCCTGACGGAGATGAACCAGTTCTTGGCCGGACTCCTGGAGTTTCGCGCCGACCCGAACCGTGCCGAGGGCGGCCCGGACACCGAGTGGTGGCGGACCGCGACGCTGGAGAATCATCCGTACCTCGCGCCACGCGGCACTTCAGGCCTTTTCACCAGACAGGCCCGTCAGACGCCTATAGGCCCCGACCTGCTGTCCGGCGTGCGGGAGGCCCAGCGGATCGTCGAGCAGAACGACATGGAGATGCTGGTGCTGGACCAGACGAGGCCGGACATCCGCCTGCCGGTAGTCAAGGTCATAGTCCCCGGCCTGCGCAGCTTCTGGCCGCGGTACGCGCCCGGCAGGCTGTACGACGTTCCCGTTGCCCTCGGCTGGACAGAGTCGAGGGTGCCGGAAACGGAACTCAATCCGATCGCCATGTTCCTCTAGCCCGCCGCCCCTCTACGCAGCGGGAGTTCCGCGACCCCTCTGTCGGCCACAGTCACGAGTTGAGCCGCTACCACTACCGGGACCGCATTCGCCCGCTTTCCGCCTCGAGTGTGTTTGTTACGAGCTCCCCTGACGGCGCCTGCCGGTTCTGCGCGACCAGTGCGCCGGATCCAGTCTCACCACCCCCGACGCATCAGCTGGAGGCCCGATGTCTGAAGACGAGCTCGCCGTCTTCGAGAGCGGCGACGTTTTTCTCCTTCGGGTTCCCGTCCTGCCGAACGAAGCTGCCGGCGGGGAGCAGACCGACACCCCCACCGACATGGTCATGGCGCTGGCCCGGGACCCACTGGCCGCCGAGGCGCTGCTCGTGTCCAGCCCCTCGCTGGCGCGTGCCGTGCAGGACACTCTCGCCGGTAGCCGGCCGCCAGCCCCGGCGGGACAGCGACTGACCCGGTCGCTGCTCCGCTACCACCTGCGGATGTCCCGCAGGGCCACGCCTTTCGGCCTGCTCGCGGGAGTGGCTGTGGGTTCCTTCGGCGACAGGCCCCGCGCCCGGCTGACCGGTCGGCGCACCAAGCTCGTCCAGCCGGACGGGGCCTGGCTTGGCGCACTCCTTGACGCCCGGGACGTCACCGACCCCCCGGCGGCCCTGCGCGTCGTTGTCAACAACACCTGCCGGACACAAGGCGACCAGCTCCTTCTGCCCCTCGCGATGCGCTCGCCGAAGCCTGTCCGGCGCAGCGTTCGCAGGACCCCGCCCGTCGAAGCCGTGTTGCGGCAAGCACGGCGGCCCGTGGCTTTCGGGGACCTGGTCACCGCGGTCACCGCGGATTGCCCCGGCCTCGGGCCGGAGCAGGCCGCCAGGCTGCTGACCCGCCTGATCGCGCTTGAATTCCTCGTCACCGACAGCTTGCCGCCGGCCGCCGAGCCTGACCCTCTGGGCCACGCCGCGCGCGCCGCGCCGGGGCACACCGGGTTGCTGAATTACGCAGCGAGGCTGCGGCTCTACGCTTCCCGTGACGTCGGCAGGGGCGCGCCGGCTCTGGCCGAGCTGTACCAGGCCGCCGGCTCGTCGGCGTGTGTGCAGGTTGATCTGGCACTCGAGGCCGACGTTCGCCTGCCCTCGGAGGTTGCCCGGGAGGCCGCCTCCGCAGCCTCGGTGTTGTGGCGGGTGTCCGTGCCCGAAAGCGACGAACAGCGTGCACTGGCGGCGTACCACCGGGAGTTCCTGGAGCGCTACGGGCTGGGGGAGTTGGTGCCGGTGAGCAGCCTGCTTGACCCCGACACCGGACTCGGCCCTCCAGCCGGTTACGAGTTGCCGACCGGTCACCGCAGACCTCTCCCGGCCCTGGTGGATCCGGACCGTGCGAGCGACCTCAACGCGCTGTACGCAGGCGCCCTGACCGCCAGACGGACGAGCGTCGAGCTCGACGAGTCCACCATCCGATCGCTGGAATCCAGGCGCGGGGATCCGCCTTCCTCCGCCGAGCTGATCGTCTCGGTCCTCGCCGACTCGCCTGGAGAACTGGCCGCAGGCCGCTTCCTCCTGATGGTCCCGCCGTTCCGGGCCTCCCGACCGGCCGGCACGGCATGGGGACGGTTTTCCCGACTCCTCGGTGCCGAGGAGTACCTCGCCGCGTTCGCCCGGCGCACCTGGGGCGCAGGCCCCGACACTCCGCTTCCAGTGCGGGTGGACTACGCGACCCGCGACCGCAGGCTGCTGAATGTCACCGGAGCACCGGACATTGCCGCCTACCACATCGCCGTTGGGGTCTACGCCGATCCCACGTCACCGGGCGCTGTCGATCTCGCACACGTCTGTGTCTACGCCGACACCCAGCGGTTCCGCGTCGTTGACACCACCTCCGGACGCGAGATCAGCCCGTTCGCCCCGCACATGGTCAACAGTCGGCTCGCCCCCAACGTGGCACGCTTCCTCCTCGAGGTCCCTCTTATGGGAGCGACCCAGTTGGGGGCTTGGGACTGGGGCCACTTGAACAGCTGCCCCTTCCTCCCCGCTGTGCGCTACGGCCGGACCATACTGATGCCCGCCACTTGGCGACTGCGCCTGGCCGACCTCGCCGACGGAGAAGCCGCGGAACGCCTGGCGGCGTGGCGCGAACGGTGGCGGGTGCCCGACCGCATCCATCTGGCCAGCGCGGACCAGCGGCTGGCCCTAGATCTCCGGCTGCCCCGTCACAGGGAGCTGCTGTGCCATCAAGTCCTGTCAGACCGTGAGTGCGTTCTGCACGAGGACCTGTCCCACGAACCGCCGTTGGGATGGCTGCGTGGACCAGACGGCACATATGACGCGGAAATCGTCGTACCACTCTTCGCGAAATCCCCCATCGTGCGCGAGCCAGTTGCCCCGGCCCCGACCCGCGTCCGCTTGTCCGCACCGCACCCGCCCGGCGGGGAATGGCTGTCCGCCCGGATCCCCTCGTCGGCCGAAAGCCAGAGGCTGATCCTCGCGGCCCACCTGGAGCCCTGGCTGCGCAGCCAGGCTGAGCACGTGGACCGCTGGTTCTTCGTCCGCTACGCCGACGCGTCGACCGGCCGGCCGCACCTACGGCTCCGGCTACACGGGGACCCGTCCGCTGTCGCCCGGCACGTGCTGCCGAGCCTCCGGGACTGGGCCCAGGACCTCGCGGCCGCCGGGCTCACCGACGACCTGTCCCTGCACGTGTACCGCCCGGAGGTCGAGCGGTACGGGGGCAATGCCGCCATTGAGGCCGCGGAGCGATTCTTCTGCGCGGACAGTCGACTGGCCCTGCGCCGTCCCGATGACGACACCGACCCGCTGCCCGTGGCCGCCGACGTAGTCCGTCTGATCCGCGGCTTCCAGGGGGCTGGAGGAGTGGTCTGGGAGCAATGGTTGATCAATCACTACCAGAAGGACGAGACCCGGCACCGGGTCTTCGCCCGCAGGCGCCGCGAAGCACTGGCACTGATCCCCGCCGACGGGCCGGCCCCGCCGGCCGAGGACGCCGAATGGCACGCCAGCCTGGCCGCGTACGCCGCCACGGTGCGCCGGGCGGCAGATCGGGAGAACTGGATCCTGCCCGCCGGGATCCTCAAGGCGTTGCTGCACATGCATTGCAACCGGCGGTTGCGTTTCGGGGCGGACATAGAACAGGACGTGTACGCCGTTGCGCGCGGCGCTGCGGTCGCACACCTCGACCGGAGCAACGCCCTGGCCCGACTCCCCGATTCGTCCTCCCCGAGATGAGTCCGCGCGGACTTACCACGCCGTTGGCGGTTCGCGGCGGTGACCGGCTGGGCGGTCGGCGTGCAGGTCGTTGCCGACGGCGGGATCGGAGGGTTTCGCGTGTCACGGTTGTGCATCGGGCCGCCGCGAGAGAACCCCGCCGGGACCGGCCCCGTAGCTGTGATTGTCGGCTTCACTTCGCAGGCCGTCGGCCCCGAACCCGAGTCCCTTGCTGAACGCGAGAGCCAGCTACTCCCGCCTGCGCTGGGTCATGACAGTCTCCTTACTCAGGACCCTGGCTGCGAAACACGACTCCACCGTCAACAAGATGGCGCGCAAGTACAAGGCGACCGTCGATACTCCTGACGGACCGAGAAGGTGCTTCGCAGTCGTGGTGCAGCGCGAGGACGGCAGGAAGCCACTGGTCGCCCGCTTCGGCGGAGTCCCTCTGCGGCGGCAACACACCACCGTTATGTCCGACGTCCAGCCGGTCATGGGGAATCGGCAAAACGAGCTGATTCGTCGGCTCCTTGCTGGACGCTGTGAGATGTGCGAGTCAACGACAGGGCTGCAAGTCCACCACGTCAGGAAGCTCGCAGACCTCAAGCGACCAGGCCGACCGGACCCGGGTCCGTGGATTCGCCAGATGGCAGAACGCAGGCGCAAAACCCTCGTGGTTTGCCAAAAATGCCACCAGCGCATCCACGCGGGACGGGCCACAGTCTCCACTCGGAATCGATCACCGGAGAGCCGTGTACTGGGAAACTAGTCCGCACGGTTCGGGAAGGGGCCGTCGGAAAAGGACCCAAGCCACGGGTACCTCGTCGGCGGCCTACTTCACCCGCGTCCGGGTGTGCCTCGAAAGCCTTCACGGAGGCTTCGGCAAGCTCATCTGCGCTGGTGCAGGCAGTGTCTAACTTCCGCATCAGTGTCAGGGTCTGGCGGCCCATCGCGTCCTCGACCAGCGGGAGCTGGCGCATCTGCGGGGCCCGTAGGGCCGCGTGCAGACGTGTGACCTCAGCCTCGATTCCGCGTTGGCGTCCGGCCTTCTTCAGCACGGCCTGCAGCTGGGTTCTGGTCAGTCGGGCTGCTCGGGCCGGGGTGGGTGCGGCTGCCAGCAGTGCGCGGGCCACGGGTGAGCAGAGTCCGCCCAGGATTGGCTGGACGGCGGCGAGGTAGCCGGGGAAGTATTCGCGCAGGTGGGACCGGAGTTTGTTGGCAGCCTGGGTGCGGTCCCAGACTGCGTCTTGTTGCGCGCGAGCCAAAACAGCGATGGCCTGGGCGAGTTCGGTGTCCGCGGGCATTGTCCGGTGTACCGCGGCGTCGGTGCGCAAGATGTTGGCGAGGACCATTGCGTCGAGGTGGTCTGACTTCTTGCGGGCGATGGTGTGGCGTTCGCGGTATCGGGACGCTGCCATCGGGGTGATCGCGTAGACACGGCGGCCGGTGGCTCGCAGGCAGGCCACCAGCAGTCCTCGGGTGGTTTCAATGGCCGCTGGTATGCGGGTCTCGGGGGTGTCCCCGTGTTCGGCCAGGAGGTCGAGCAACTGTTGGAGGCCGGTGGCGTCGTCGCTGATCCTGGCTCGGGCCACCAGCGTGCCCTCGGTATCGATAAGGGCGATGTCGTGGTGGTCGCTGGCCCAGTCGATGCCGCAGAAGATTTTCATTGGTTGTCTCATGCCCTTCCCGTCACTTGCACCTCTCACTTGCTGGTCACAGCGGTGGAGGCACGCGACTCCCTAATGGAAGGGCTCTGCTGGCCCAGCATCCGATTAGCCGTTCGTGACCCCAGCTACCCCCGAGGTCCTCAGTCTTTTCAGGAGCTCGAAGACTCCTGGTGAGCTGGGAGGTGTTCCTCGCGAGGGGCTCAGACCACGAACATCCTCGCCTCAAACGCATACGTGCCGCCGCCACGACACGGGGCTGGTGAACCCGTCTGATCAAAGGGTTCCGAACCCGGTGGTGCTTCAGGCTTCACCAGCCCCGTAACTCACCATTAAGTGGTGCTTGCTGCCCGCCCTGCCTCGGTTGACAGGGCTTCGTCCCGTCTTGGGGCCCCCAGTGCACCGCGGGCGATGGCCTCCCCGCGGAACCTGGCAATCGGCGGACTCCGCCTGGCGGAGCGGGACAACATTGCCGAGGGCCCGCGCCATCACGGGCCGGACATGTCCCGGCCGCCGGCGACCCTCGGACTCCCGTGATCATTCCCGGCCGATTGCGAGAACGACGGAGCCTCGCGGTGCGCATGGCCGAGTGCCTCGGTGACTTCCGCTGCCGAGTGGGGTTCGCTCAGCTCGGTGAGGCAGCGGTGGATTGGCAGGGTCCCCTGACAGGGAGGGCCACTGACAGGGAGGGCCCCTGACAGGGGACTGATGTGTCCGTGATGCGGTCTGCTGGAGAGCCTGGCGGTCCGTCGCTGGATCCCGTCGGGCGAGGCGGAGGGCCGCCGCGGTCGGCTCTGGTGTGCGTCCGCACTCGGCATCCGTGGCCCATGATCGGTCAGCGAGTCTCCAGCGCCTCCAAGCCCTCGGCGATCAGGAGCTCCGCGTCGGTCGCGGCCCGGACCTCCTCCACCGTGACGCCGGGAGCGGTTTCCGTCAGCCGTAGACCCTCAGGGGTGACGTCGATGACGGCCAGGTCGGTAATGACCCGGTCGATCACCTGGCGGCCGGTGGCGGGAAGTGTCAGCTCCTCGACGATCTTCGGGGAGCCGTCCTTGGCGGTGTGCTCCATCACGACCACCAGTCGGCGGGCGCCGTGGACCAAGTCCATCGCGCCGCCCATGCCCTTGACCATCTTGCCCGGGATCATCCAGTTGGCCAGGTCGCCGTGGACTGAGACCTGCATGGCGCCGAGCACCGAGACGTCGATCCGGCCGGCCCGGATCATGCCGAAGGAGAACGCCGAATCGAAGTAGGCGGTGCCGGGGACGGTGGTCACTGTCTCCTTTCCGGCGTTGATCAGATCAGGGTGTTCCTCGCCGTCGTACGGGTAGGGGCCGACGCCCAGAATGCCGTTCTCCGAGTGCAGCACCACGTGCACCCCGTCCGGCAGGTGGTTGGGGATCAGGGTCGGCAGGCCGATGCCCAGATTGACGTACTGTCCGTCGTGCAGTTCCCGGGCGGCGCGGGCGGCGAGCTGGTCCCGGTCGAGCGGCATGGTCACTTCTCCTCGGAGTCGGTGCGGGCGATGACGGTTGTGGTGGCCATGCGTGCTGGCCGGACAGTACGGCGCTCGATGCGCTTGTCCAGAGCCGGATCGGCGGCGACCACCCGGTCCACGTACACGCCCGGCAGGTGAATGGCGTCCGGTGGCAGCTCTCCGGGATCAACGATGCGTTCGGCCTCGACCACGGTGACCCGACCCGCCATCGCACACAGCGGGTTGAAGTTGCGCGCCGCCGCATGGAAGACGCAGTTGCCGTGCCGGTCCGCGACCGCGGCCCGCACCAGCCCGAAGTCGACAGTGATGGCTTCCTCCAGAAGGTAGCGGCGGCCACCGAAGTCCCGGATCTCCTTGGGCGGTGAGGTGACCGCGACGCTGCCGTCGGAGGCGTAGCGCCAGGGCAGGCCGCCCTCCTCGACCTGGGTGCCCACCCCCGCCGGGGTGTAGAACGCCGGGATGCCGGTGCCGCCGGCCCGCAACCGCTCGGCGAGCGTGCCCTGCGGCGTCAGCTCCACCTCCAGCTCGCCGGAGAGGTACTGGCGGGCGAACTCCTTGTTCTCGCCCACGTAGGACGACGTCATCCGGACGATCCGGCCGGCCCGCAGAAGCAGGCCCAGCCCCCAGTCGTCCACACCGCAGTTGTTGGACACGACCCGCAGGCCGGATGTGCCGGCCTCGACCAGTGCGCCGATCAGTGTCGAGGGGATGCCGCACAGGCCGAAGCCGCCGACCGCGAGTGTCGCACTGTCGGGGATGTCCGCCACTGCCTGCGTGGCCCGGGCCACCACTTTGTCCATGTCGTTTCCTTCCCCCACCGGGATCCGTTCCGTCTGATGGCCTGGCATGCCGCTGTGTCGCGACGGAAGCCAGGCGGTCTTCACCTTTCCGGTACCGGTCGTCACCGGCCATGTGCGCCAGTGCCACGACTGGTCCTTCAGGAGCGGTGGTTGACCACATGCCGTACGTCGCGTGGCGCTCCTGTCGCTTCGCCAGCCACTCACCACGCTTTTGCGGTCGCGGGTGCGGGCCGCCGATCTCAGGGAAGACAGCGGTGCCCGGCAGCGGCGGGCGGGAGATACCTTCAGGAGCTGGCCGCGGGCTGCTCCTCGGCCGGCACCGCCGCTTCCGTGAAGGTGGGCCTGGTCTACTCCCGCACTGGCTTGCTCGCCGCCTACGGAAAGCAGTACGCCTACAAAAGGCAGTACGCCTGCGGAAAGCAGTACGAGGAAGGCTTCGAAGCGGGCCTGACCTACGCCACGCACCGGACGGACAAGACCGGCGGCACCCAATCGAAGTCACGGAGCAGGACGATGCGGACGACCCGGCGAAGGCTGTCGCCGCGGCCAAGGCCCTCATCGCCAAGGGTTACGACCGCGCGTTCCCGGTGATGTGTCAACCGTCCGACAACAGGTGAAGACGCAGGGCGAGTTGGATTTCCAGTGCTTGCTCGGGGCTGTTCCAGTCTGGGCCGAGCAGAGCCTGGATGCGGTCCAGCCGTTGCACGACGGTGTTGACGTGCACGTGCAGCTCCTCCTTCGCAAGAGTCAGGCTCCCGCCGCAACCGAAGTAGGCGTGCAGGGTACGGACCAGTTGGGTGCCGCGCTGAGCGTCGTACTCCAATAGGGGCCCCAGGGCGGCGGCGACGAAACCGTCCACGTCGTGGTCCTTGCCCAGAAGCACGCCGAGGAAGCCGAGTTCGGCGGCGCCGGCCCCGGTGCCGTCGCGGCCGAGTACGTGGAGGGCTCGCAGGCAGCGTGAGCTCTCGGCGTAGGCGTCCGCGATCGCCCGCGGTCCTGTGGCGGGCCCGGCGCCGGCCACCGTGACCGGGGCGCCGACCAGTTGGGTGAGCTGCTCTGCGGCGACTCGGGCCGCTTCGCCCGGCCCGGTGCCGTCGTACGGGAGCAACAGCACCAGGGCGCCCGCTCGTTCCGCGCTGACGCTGCCGCTTACGGTGCCGAACAGGTACTGCACGGCGGCACTGGCAAGCCGCTCCCGCCCCGCGGCACCGGTTTCGGCGACGAGCAGGAGGTGGGGCCGGTTCAGGTCGATGCCCAGGCGACGACCGCGGTCCATCAGACCGGCCGGGTCGCGGTCGGGTGTCGTGAGCAGGTCGGTGATCAGGTCGCCGCGCACCCGGTTCTCGGTCTCGGCGACCGAGCGGCGCAGCAGGAGCAGCAGGGAGGTGACGACGCTGCTTCGCTCGAACAGGCGCCGGTCGGGGCCGTCGAGTTCCGGCCGCCCGTACAGGACCAGGCACCCCAGCAGCTCCTGCCCGGCCAGTACGGCGCAGACCCAGCGCCCGTCGTGGAACACCGTGTGGGCCGCGGCACGCGAGCTCTCGGCGGCCGCGACCAGTGCCGCGGAGTCTGCGGTACTCGCGCCCTCGCCGATGCCACCCGTCAAGGCGGCGCCGTCGCGGGAGACCGTGGTGAGCGGCCACCCGCTGCCGTCGTGGACCGCGACGTCCCCCTTCAGCAGACCGGCGACGGCGGTAGCCACGTCCGAGACGTCGCCCCCGCGCAGTACCAGGTCGGTGAGCCGGTCGTGGGACTCCTCAGAACGCTGCATGGCCGCGGAGTGTTCCCGGATCACGGCATTGGCCTCGGCCAGTTCGGCCAGCGCGACCCGCGCGTCGGCCATGGCTTTTGCGGTGTCGATGGCGATGGCGGCATGGTCGGCCAGCGAGCACAACAAGGCGACCTCGTCGGGGGAGAAGGCCCGTGCCGAGCGGTCTGCGGCAAAGAGCACGCCGATGACGTGGCCGCCGGTTCCGGAGCCCAGCAGCAGCGGCACTCCGAGGATCGCGACCAGGCCCTCGTCCAGAACCCCGGCATCGATGCTGCCGGTGTGGTGGAAGCGTGCGTCGGTGCGGTAGTCCGGGGAGGCGTAGGGGCGAGCTGTCTGCGCGACCAGGCCGCCGAGGCCTTCCCCGAGCTGGAGTCGCAGGTTCTGGAAGAGTTCCGACACCGAGCCGTCGGTGACCCGCATGTACGTGTCCCCGGCCTCCTCGTCGGGAAGCGTGAGGTAGGCCGTGTCGGTACCGAGGAGCATCCTGGCGCGGCGGACGATGGAGCGCAGTACGGCATCGAGGTCGCGCAGCGCCGCGAGGTCGCCGGCGGTGTCGAAGAGAGCGGTCAGCTCAGCCTCGCGGCGCCGGTGCTGCCGCAGTGTGCTCTGTACGCGCAGCGCTGCTTCGATGGCCTGCTCGACCTCCGCGAGGTCCTGGGCGTCAGCACCACTGCGCCGTACCTCGGCGGCGACGGCGCCAAGGTCCTCGGCGGGGGCGCCCGCAGCGAGGAGCTCAAGCAGTCGGCGCATGTGAGGGGCGACAGACGTAGGTTTCTGGGGCATGGGCGGGCAATCGTGACGGAGGCGGCGAGGCGGTGGGACCGGTAAGCGGCGGAGCAGGGCCGGGCCTCCTGACCGGAGCGGCCAGGTTACTCCGGTCAGGGACTCGACCCTTGATCAAGCGGACGCGGTCGCCTGATCGTCTGCGGCGGGGCGCGATGTGGCGCCGTCCGGCTCGATCGCGGCCAAGTCGCTGCCACGGGTCTCCCGGGAGGCGACCACGGCGATCACGGTGATCAGGGCGGCCAGGCCGACGTACACCGATATCGGGGTGGAAGTGCCGTAGGAGCTGAGCAGGGCGGTGGCGATCAGCGGGGCCGGGGCACCGGCCGCCACCGAGGAGAGCTGAGCACCGATGGAGGCACCGGTGTAACGCATCCGAGTGGCGAACAGCTCCGAGAAGAACGCCGCCTGCGGGGCGTACATGGCGCTGTGGAAGACCAGGCCGACGGTGACGGCGAGAACGAGCGCCGGGAAGGACCTGGTGTCGAGCAGACCGAAGAAGGCCCAGGACCACAGGCCCACGCCGACCGCGCCCACCAGGTACACCGGCTTGCGGCCGACCCGGTCGGAGAGGGCACCGAAGAGCGGGATCAGGCAGAACTGCACTGCGGAGCCGATCAGTACCGCGTTCAGAGCTGTCTGCTTCTCAATCTTGAGGTGCTCCACACAGTAGGTGAGGACGAAGGCGGTGATCACGTAGTACGAGATGTTCTCGGCCATCCGGGCACCCATGGCGACCAGGATGTCGCGCCAGTGGCTGCGCATGACCTCGACGGCCGGCAGCTGCTCGGTCTTCTGCTCGGCCTTGCGCCGCTCGGCCTTCGCCAGTGCCTCCTTGAACAGGGGGGACTCGTCGACGGACAGCCGGATCCACAGGCCGAACATGACCAGCACGGCCGACAGCAAGAACGGGACACGCCACCCCCAGGAGTTGAAGGCGTCGTCGCTCAGCAGGCTGGTCATCAAAGAGAGGACTCCGACGGCGATCATGTTGCCGGCCGGTGCACCACCCTGCGGCCAGGAGGCCCAGAACCCCCGCCTCCTGGAATCACCGTGCTCGGACACGAGCAGGACAGCACCCCCCCACTCGCCGCCGAGAGCGAATCCCTGGACCAGACGAAGCGTGGTGAGCAGCAGCGGAGCCGCGACGCCGATCGTGTTGTAGCCGGGGACACAGCCGATCAGAGCAGTGGAGCCGCCCATCATCAGCAGGCTGATCACCAGGAGCTTCTTGCGGCCCACGCGGTCGCCGAAGTGACCGAACACCACGGCGCCGATCGGGCGGGCGGCGAAGCCGATGGCGTAGGTGAGGAAAGAGAGCAGAGTGCCGGTCAGCGGGTCGGACTCGGGGAAGAAGACATGGCCGAAGACCAGGGCGGCGGCGGAGCCGTAGAGGAAGTAGTCGTACCACTCGATGGTGGTGCCGATGAGGCTGGCCGCGACGATCTTGCGCAGACCGCCTGGTTTTGCGGAGTTGCCTGGGCCGTTCACAGCGCTGTGAGCGTTCTGCATGGTTGCCACCGTTTCGGGGTGAGGAGTGAGCGGATCCGCCGGGCTTGTGGGATGTCGGGCGGCGGTGGTGCGGTCCGGGGCGTTGAGCGGTGCGGTGTGGTGGGGCAACGGCGGGCGGGTGCTGTCCTGGTGGCCCGCCCGCCGAAGTCGGTGCGGCGGCGCCGCCCGCAGGGCGACGCCCGGGGGAGGGGACGGCGCCCGTCAGTGGGCCGTCCAGCCGCCGTCCAGGGGGATCGAGGCGCCCGTGATGTACGCGCTGCGCTCGGTGCAGAGCCACAGGGCCGCCTCGGCGACCTCCGTCGGCTCGATCAGACGCTTGATCGCGGTGCGCTCCAGGAACACCTGGTCCATCACGTCCGCCGCCGGTATGCCGTGGGCGAGCGCCTGGTTGGCGATCTGTTCCTCGACCAGCGGTGTGCGGACGTAGCCGGGGTTGATGCAGTTGCTGGTCACGCCGTGCGCGGCGCCTTCCAGGGCGACCACCTTGCTCAGGCCCTCCAGGGCATGCTTGGCCGCGACGTACGCCGACTTGTAGGCACTGGCCCGCAGGCCGTGTACCGAGGAGACGTTGACCACGCGGCCCCACCCCCGTGCGTACATGTGTGGCAGGGTGCGGCGCAGGATCCGGAACGGCGCCTCCACCATCACCCGCTGGATCAGCGCGAAGCGCTCCGGGGGAAAGTCGTGGACGGGCGCGACGTGCTGCAGACCGGCGTTGTTGACCACGATGTCGGAGTCGTCCGGCAGCGTGTCCACGGCATCGGGGTCGGAGAGGTCGACCACGATCGCGGTGCCGCCGATCGCCTCCGCGACCTCTTTGGCGGCCTCCGCGGCCCGGTCCACCACGTAGACCTCGGCACCGGCCGCGGCGAAGCCCTTGGCGCAGGCCCGGCCGATCCCACTGGCCGCGCCGGTGACCAGGGCCTTGCGGCCGGCGAGGAAGCGGGCGGAGACCGGGGTGGACGCGGTGGCGTCGCCCGGCTCGGCGTGCTGGGCCGAGCCCCCAGCGGGCTTCTTGGTGCTTTCCATGGCGAGACCGTAGGAAGGAACGGAGATGTGAGACACGTGGCTCGGCGACACATTTTCGTAACACGAGGTGGTTGTCGTCGCCATACACGACAGATGGCGGCTGGTGCTGACGGGCGGTGGTCGCCTACGGCTTCAGCAAGGGCTGGCGGTTGGAGCTGGAGCACGCGGACGTCTTCCACGTCATGGCCACCTACACCATGTTCCGCAACGTCTACCCCTTCCCCTCCGGCAGTGCCTGGTGGGGCCCCGGCCTGTTCCTCGGCATCGTCGCCCTCACCGCCATCGGTATCGCCGCCCGGCCCGCCGTCGCCCGCCGCGCCGGAGAACTGATCACCCGCGACGAAGGACTCGCTCCCGCAGCGGACCAGGACACCGACTCGGCGACGAACCACTGCCCGCCTGTCCTGCGCAACGACCTGACACAGTCCCCCTGACCCTCTGCCGAGTACAGTGCGCCACCCGAAGCGCGTCCGGCTGCCGCACGCCGAGGATGTCAGGATGACGGGCCCTCACCCCTGATCTTGGACACTCGAGACGCTGGATCTTGAGGATCTGAGACGGACATGTCGTGGTCATGCAGCACTGCCCGCCGGAGTTCAGGGCGGACGCGGTGACGACGCCCGGATGCTGCGGCATGCCGCGTCTGGAAGCGGCGCGTGCGAGGGTGTCCGCACTGAACTCGGTCCGAACGGCAAGCTGGTGGTACGTCAGGGCCGTCTCGCTGCGTCCAGCGCGCAGCCAGATGGCCAGGGCCTGGAAGCGACTTGCTGCACTGACCGATCGGGTTCTCGCGGCGCCCCAGCGGATCGGTCAGGCCCCCGCGATCCGCGATCCGCGTCCCGCTCAAAGCTCCGAAGCATGCACCGGACTGGGGCTGACCTCAGGAACCGCGTCGGCCTGCCGGCCCGTCCCCCTGTTTCGTGCAGGGGAAGCTGCGCGACGTGTGTGAGGCCCGCACGTCCGGGCCTCACCCAACGACAACGCACCAGGTTTCAATCAACATTCTGAGCCCCTTCGGTCCCTGAGTAGGCGATCTCGTCCGACCATCTAAGGCCGTGGAGGCCCGGCACCCACCGGCTGCGGGTGGGCTCGGGGCCGTCGGAGAAGTCGATGACCGGCAGTTGGGCTGCAGTCCAGTCGAACATGCGTGGCCCCATCGGCGTCGTCGCCGCACGAGAGGCGCTGCCAGGGACTGCTGGATGCTCAGCCGGTCACTGCCTCCTGCTGCGGTTCGGCCGCGGCGGGTTCCGAGGCGGCCGCAGTGGTGTAGAAGACCGACGAGCCCTGCTTGGTGCGGTGAGCGCGGCTCTTGGCGACCAGTCCTTCGAGGGTGGTGCGCACGACCGTGGTCTTCACGCTCCGGTCGGGGTGGGCCTGCGTGAGTGCGACGGCGATCTCGGCGGCGGAACGCGGCTCGCTCTCCTGCTCCAGGTGGCCGCGGATCAGCTCGACCAGGGTCGGCTTGGTCGCCGCCGTGGAGGCCTTCGCGGGTGAGGCCTGGGTGGCGGGCTTCTTGGGCGCCGTCTTCTTCGCGCCCGTGGCGGCCGCCTTCTTGGGCTTGCTCTGCTTGGGTTCGGCGGAGGTCTGGTGAGGCACGGACGGTGTACCTGCGGCATCCGCCTCGGCGGCACGGCCGGCACTGCCGAGCGCCTGCTGCATGTTCACGAGCACAGTGTGGTCGTGCTGCAGGGCATGCAACTGCTCCTGCAGGGCTTCAATCTCCTGACCGATACGTTCCTGCTCCTTGGCATTGCGCTCAAGGTCGCCTGTGACCTGGGCGATGTACTGCGACGTCAGTTCTGTGGCGTGGGAGGAGCTGGCTTCAGACATGCCATGGTCCTTTCTGTGGTCCGCGGGCACGGCGGTGAGAGCAGGAGCCATGTGCGCGAACGGGTGGAGGCAGGTGTCCCGCCTGCTGTGACTGGATCACCGCAGGACACAACTGCAGCAGGGTGCAGCAGTTTAGAGATAGTACGCACGACTGGAACAGGATGTTCGTGTCGAGTGTTATCTCTTTCCCGCCTCCAGGGCGAGCAGCCGGCAGAGCCAGGCATGTGACGTAGGGGCTGACTGGTCACTACTGAACCGCCCCTGGCCTGGGGGGACAGGTGCCAGGCAACGTGGGCGGTATCCGGAAGCAGTGCCAGGCAGTCGGCGAGAGTCACCAGACGGTTGAGGAGTTCCTCGGTCTGGTGAGGTGAGTGGTCGTACGGGTGTACGAGGGCCTTTGTGTCGGCAGGGTCGGCCTTGCCCGATGCGCAAGTGGCCAGGACTACCGTGGTCAGTTGCATGGCCGGGGCTCATTTGCCTGGGGGAGCCAACGGGGTGGGCATTGACCGTCGTGGCTTTGGCCAACGGGACAACCTTCGCCTACCTCTCTGTCATAGCCGGGGCCGACGTCAGGGGTGATGTGATCACCGCAACGCACCTGAACTCCCTGCGTCTGGGCGGAGCACGCTGGACTCTGGAGACGGCACACCGGGCGGGGCCGGCGCAAGGAAGCACCGGCGGTGCGCGGTCGGCCCGGATGGGCCGAGGACCGGCGGCAGTTGCCGCCGGGCGGCCTGCGCGGTCGGTCGCGGCTAGGCCGTTTCGTCTGCGGACCGGCGCCGTGCCCGGGAGAGGTCACTTCGAGGCAGAACTGTGATGGGCCACGGCCCCTTCGGGGTCGGGCAGGCTTCTTATCAGGCCACCGAGGTGGGCCGGGTCGACGTCGGCCGCCCGCCGCTGTCGGACAGTTCATTACTGACCTTTTCGGATTGGCTTCGGGGGATCTGGGGTGAGGGTCAGTCCGGTTTCGGTGAGGCAGCCGTTGATGAGCTCGGGGTGACGCTGGAT
>NZ_JBHVST010000130.1:0-25288 GCF_042885015.1 Streptomyces sp. NPDC058086
CACCGACACCGCGGCGTTTCCGCCGGAGGCCGTCCGCGGGGTGCTGTTCGTTTTGGGTTTATCGCGCAGTTCCGCGCGCCCCTGAAGGGGCGCGCCGAAGGGGGCGCCTGTTAGCAGGCGCCCCGTTCGAGCTAATGCGTCGGCCAGGCCTCTGCCAGCATCTCGCGGGTGTCGGCCAGGAGCTGCGGGAGCACCTTGGTGTGGCCGACGACCGGCATGAAGTTGGTGTCGCCGCCCCAGCGGGGGACGATGTGCTGGTGGAGGTGGGCGGCGATGCCCGCGCCCGCCACCGTGCCCTGGTTCATGCCGATGTTAAAGCCGTGCGCGCCCGAAGCGGTGCGCAGCGCGGTCATCGCCTGCTTGGTCAGCTCGCCGAGTTCGGCGGTCTCCGGGTCGGTCAGGTCGGTGTAGTCCGCGACATGGCGGTAGGGCACGACCATGAGGTGGCCGCCGTTGTACGGGTACAGGTTGAGCACCGCGTACACCTGCTCACCGCGCCTCACGATGAGCCCGTCCTCGTCGGACTTGGCGGGGATCGAGCAGAACGGACAGCCGTCGTCGGCCCCCGGGCCGGTGGGCTTGTTCTCGCCCTGGATGTAAGCCATCCGGTGGGGCGTCCACAAGCGCTGGAACGCGTCCTGCGTTCCCACTCCGATCTGCTGCTCCGGCTCACTCGTCATGTGGTGCAGCATATTGCTTCGCCCGTTCGCGGCGTGTCGGCGGGGCTCTCCCGAATGCCCGCCGGGCCAAGCTGGGCCGATGGACGACGACAGCCGACAGGCCCGGTGGGAACGGCGCACCGAGGTCCCGCTCAGCCTGGCCTCGGCGTTGTTTCTCGCCGCGTACGCCGTCCTGGTCCTCGGACACTCACTGCCCGTCGTCTGGCGGGAGGCCTGTGTGGCGGCGATGCTGGCCGCCTGGGCACTGTTCGGCATCGACTACGCGGTGCGCTGGCGCCTGAGCGGACAGCGCCTCGGCTTCGTCCGCGCGCACCCGGTGGACACCCTGGCGCTCCTGCTGCCGCTGCTCCGTCCGCTGCGCATCGTCAAGGTCTACGAGGCCGTACAGCGTCATCGTGGAGAGCCCCGTCTCTCCCTGCACGCGCGTGTGGTCTTCTACGCGGGGTTGTCGGCCTCGCTGCTCGGCTTCGCGGGCTCCCTCGCCGTCTACCAGCAGGAGCGGGGGGCGCCGGGCGCCTCGATCCGGACGTTCGGGGACTCGGTGTGGTGGGCCTGCACCACGCTCACGACGGTGGGGTACGGAGACGTGGTGCCGGTGACCCCGATGGGTCGCACGATCGCGTCGGTGCTGATGGTGTGCGGTCTGGCGCTGCTCGGCGCGGTGACCGGCTCGTTCTCGTCCTGGCTGCTCCAGGTGTTCGCACGTGAGGACGAGAACGACGAGAACGGGTACAGGGAGAGGCCCCCGGGGAGCTGAGCTCTCCGGGGGCCTTCGGCCACGTACGCATCAAGGAAGCACCGTATGCGTCGGACCTGCGCGTCAGACCTGCGCGCGCTCCTCGACGACCTTCATGATCTTGGCGATCGCCTCGTCGACCGGGATGCCGTTCTCCTGCGAGCCGTCGCGGTAGCGGAAGGAGACGGCGCCGACCGCCATGTCCTCGTCGCCCGCGATGACCATGAAGGGCACCTTCTGCTTCTGGGCGTTGCGGATCTTCTTCTGCATACGGTCGGAGGAGGCGTCGACCTCGACCCGCAGACCCTTCTTCTTCGCCTCGGTGGCGAACTTCTGCAGGTACTCCACGTGTGCGTCGCCGATCGGGATGCCGACCGCCTGCACGGGCGCCAGCCAGGCCGGGAACGCGCCCGCGTAGTGCTCCAGGAGCACCGCGAAGAAGCGCTCGATGGAACCGAACAGTGCGCGGTGGATCATCACCGGACGCTGCTTGGAGCCGTCGGGGCCGGTGTACTCCAGGTCGAAGCGCTCCGGCAGGTTGAAGTCGAGCTGCACGGTCGACATCTGCCAGGTCCGGCCGATGGCGTCCTTGGTCTGGACGGAGATCTTCGGACCGTAGAACGCGGCGCCTCCCGGGTCCGGGACGAGCGGGAGGCCCTGCTTCTCGGCCACCTGTCGCAGCGTCTCGGTGGCCTCCTCCCAGACCTCGTCGGAGCCGACGAACTTCTCCGGGTCCTTGGTGGAGAGCTCCAGGTAGAAGTCGGTCAGGCCGTAGTCGCGCAGCAGGTTCAGGACGAAGGTGAGCGTCTTGTCGAGCTCCTCCGCCATCTGCTCCTTGGTGCAGTAGATGTGCGCGTCGTCCTGAGTGAAGCCACGGGCGCGGGTCAGACCGTGCACGACGCCCGACTTCTCGTACCGGTACACGGTCCCGAACTCGAAGAGGCGCAGCGGCAGTTCACGGTACGAGCGGCCACGCGCGTCGAAGATCAGGTTGTGCATCGGGCAGTTCATGGGCTTGAGGTAGTAGTCCACGCCCTCGTCGAGCTGCATGGGCGGATACATGCCGTCGGCGTACCAGTCCAGGTGCCCGGACGTCTCGAAGAGCTTCCCCTTCGTCGCGTGCGGGGTGTAGACGAACTCGTAGCCCTCTTCCTCGTGGCGGCGCCGCGAGTAGTCCTCCATGACCCGGCGGATGACGCCGCCCTTGGGGTGGAAGACGGCGAGGCCGGAGCCGATCTGGTCCGGGATGGAGAAGAGGTCCAGCTCGTTGCCGAGCTTGCGGTGGTCGCGCTTCTCGGCCTCGATCAGGAAGTCGAGGTGCGCCTTCAGCTCCTCCTTGGAGGGCCAGGCGGTGCCGTAGATGCGCTGGAGCATCGGGTTCTTCTCGCTGCCGCGCCAGTACGCCGCGGCGTTGCGCATGAGCTTGAACGCCGGGATGTTGCGGGTGGTGGGCAGGTGGGGACCGCGGCAGAGGTCCTTCCAGCACAGCTCGCCGGTCTTGGCGTCGAGGTTGTCGTAGATCGTCAGCTCGCCGCCGCCGACCTCGACGTCCGCGCCGTCGTCCGAGGACGCGGAGCCCTTGATTCCGATGAGCTCCAGCTTGTACGGCTCCGCGGCGAGCTCCTCGCGGGCGTCCTCGTCGGTGACGACGCGGCGGGAGAAGCGCTGCCCGCGCTTCTGGATCTCCTGCATCTTCTTCTCGACGGCCTTGAGGTCCTCGGGCGTGAACGGCCTCGCGACGTCGAAGTCGTAGTAGAAGCCGTCCTTGACCGGCGGGCCGATGCCCAGCTTGGCCTCGGGGAAGAGTTCCTGCACGGCCTGCGCCATGACGTGCGCGGTGGAGTGGCGCAGGATGTTGAGACCGTCCTGGGAGGAGATCTCGACGGGCTCGACCTCCTCGCCGTCCCGCACCTCGTACGCGAGGTCCTTCAGCTCGCCGGCCACACGGGCCGCGACGATGGTGCGCTCGCCGGCGAAGAGATCGGCGGCCGTAGTGCCCGTCGTCACCACGCGCTCTTCCCGCTCGGAATCGCGTTGGATGATCACACGGACGTCTGACACCGGTCTCTCCTGACTGAAGGGGGCAAGCTCACCCAATGGGCATGGCAGTGCAATGCCTGCCCGGCGATCCTACCGAGCCCGGGGCACCCTCCGCGAAACGGTTCCCGGCAAAGCTCCACAAAGCCCTCAGTCCCCGCTGCACGCCTCCTCGAAGAAGGCCGTGATCTCTGCGGTCTCCTGGAGCGACTTCATCAGCCGGTCCCGCTCGGCCTCGTCCACCTGCACCGGTACGACCCCGGAGGCGTCGGTGAGCCGGCGGAAGCCGCCGCGGCTCTCCAGCCGCCCCAGCACCCGCACCGGCAGCCCGACCAGATGGGCGTGACCCGCTATCCGGTACGCCTCCTCGTCGAGCGTCATGCGGACGTGCTGGACCTCCGCTCCCGCGATCACCCGCAGCCGTACCGTGCCCTCGCCGCGCGGCTGGGACCTGCGCATCCGCACCACGGCACCGGTGAGGCGCACCGGTACGGACGGCTCGGCGCGCAGATAGCGGGCCGCGGCCTCGCGCAGGACGGGCAGGTCGCCGGGCGAGAACTCGACGGCCTCGTCGGGCGCCGCACAGCCCTCGGGGACCCCGGCGGCGGGCGCCCACTCGACGGCGATCCGGGCGCCCTCCGTGCCGCGCACGAGGGCGACGACGGCCTCGGTGAGTTCATGGCTGACGCCCGCCTCGACGGCCGCGTCGAAGGCGTCCATGCCGCCGGTGGCCCGCTGATAGTCGATGGCCTCGCGGGCGGCGTACAGCGCCTGGTGCAGGCGTACGGAGAGCGGCCGGCCGGTGTCGACGGGCACGAAGGCGGTGAGCCGGCGCCCGCCGGGGTCGGCGCCGACGAGGACGTTCTCCAGGGAAGCGGCGGCGGGCCTGCGGTGGCGGGCGCCGTAGTAGCCCGCACGCGCGCGTGTGGCGAGCGCCGCCGCGAGCAGCATCGAGCGGGCGGCCGAGCGCAGCCGCTCCTCCACGCTCCAGGACGTGGCGCCCACGGGCCCGGTCGGCACATCGCGCCACCAGCGGATCTCGTCGCTGGGCACGGCGAGGGCGACCAGGACGTCGCGCGCGGACGGCGCGCCGCTGCGGGAGAGCGCGAGGAGCGCCTCGCCGAGGAGGTCGTCGCTGTCGGGGAAGGCCCGGCTCTCCGGCACGAGCAGGCTCGTGCCGCCGCCACCGGGCCCGGGTGGGGTCCATCGGCCGTACCGTCCGGCCGCTCCGCCGCGGCGCTGCCAGCCGTGGCGGTGCAGCAGCGCGCTGAGGACGGCGGGGTCGACCTGGCCCGGCTCGGGCGGCTCGGTCCAGTGGGACTCGACGGGGTGCGGCCTGACCGGCCGAAGGGGTTCGCCGATGGAGTCGATGGGGCGGTGTGTCAAGGTTTCCCTCCCGTCCCGACCCTCGTCATGATCTCGCAGAGCGCCCTGTCGTCGAAGATGCGCGAGGTCGGTATCCGCACGGTGGTCCGGCGCCGGCCGGTGATCGGGTGGCCGGCGAGGTTGATCCAGTAGCAGCAGTGCCGCAGGTCGAGGCGGTCGTGGCTGGCGCGCAGCCAGTCGTCCTGGGACCTGGGCACGAGCATCACGACCAGGATCTTGTGCACCGAGACCGGGGTGCGGGCGAGCTTCGCCAGGTGCTCGTTGTCGAGCGTGAAGGAGAAGGCGGGCCCGGGCGGGTTCGGCGGGATCTGGTACGTGCACTTGAGCTGCACCTTGATGGTGACTTCGTCGTCGACCGTGTGCCCGGGGGCGCTGTGGCTGACGTGCCAGTCGATGCCGTTGTCGGGAAAGGGCTGGGACAGCGAACAGCCCGCCGCGGCCGCGACGGCGTGCAAGTAGCCCACCTGCAAGGTCTCCATGCAGGCGGTGGTGGCGAGTGTGCCGCGATGGGGTGCCGTCCGCTGGGGCAGCAGCCCGCCCCGCTCGGGCTGCGCGAGTGCCATGAGTCCAACAGCCTTCCAAGCCAAGTGATTCCCCGCGACGGGCCGCTGAACTGCAAAGACCCGTACCTGTGTTGTCTCCTTCCGGCGTACGGCGCAAACAGCCCGGGTATCACCAAACAGGCAGAAGACGGTGCGTCAGCTGCCGTGGGTGAACGAGGAGTTGTGTACGTATGACGTGCTGGTACGAAGGCCCTTTGGCCGCGTTCGACACGGAGACCACGGGCGTGGACGTCGAGACCGACCGGATCGTGTCGGCCGCCGTCGTCGTCCAGGACGCCGCGGGTTCCCGGCCCCGGGTGACCCGCTGGCTGGTGAACCCGGGAGTGCCGGTGCCCGCGGGTGCGACGGCGGTGCACGGGCTGACAGACGAACACCTTCAGCGCAACGGCCGCTGGCCGTCGCCGGTGATGGACGAGATAGCCAGGGTGCTGGGCGAACAGGCCGCGGCGGGCCGCCCGCTCGTCGTGATGAACGCGCCGTTCGATCTGACGCTCCTGGACCGGGAGTTGCGCCGCCATCGCGCCACCTGTCTCGACCGGTGGTTCGAGCCGGCGCCGCTGCGCGTGCTCGATCCGCGGGTTCTGGACAAACATCTGGACCGATATCGCAAGGGCCGCCGCACCCTGACCGACCTGTGCGCGCACTACGACGTGGCGCTGGAGGGCGCGCACGACGCGGCGGCGGACGCACTGGCCGCGCTGGAGGTCGTACGAGCGGTGGGGCGCCGTTTCGCCACCCGGTTGGAGCGGCTCTCCCCCGCCGAGCTGCACACCCTGCAGTCGGTGTGGCACGCGGCACAGGCGCGCGGCCTTCAGGCGTGGTTCGCGCGCAGTGGTTCGCCGGAGGCGGTGGATCCGGCGTGGCCGCTGCGTCCGGAACTGCCGGCGGCGGCCTGAGTCCGCGCGGGACAACGAAAAACCGGTCCGTCTGTGACGGACCGGTCTTCTCCGGGTGGGCGATACTGGGTTCGAACCAGTGACCTCTTCGGTGTGAACGAAGCGCTCTCCCACTGAGCTAATCGCCCGGGAACGCACTGAACAATACAGGTCCCTGCGGGTGTGGTTCAAACCGCTTCGAGATGAGCCTTCAGTCACCCGTGAGTCGGGCCGCCAGTCCGCGCTGTCCCGCGCGCATCATCAAGGCGTGGTTGGCGCGGAACACCGGCCGTCCCGGCACCGCGAAGCGCCGCAGCAGCGGCTTGCTCACGTCGACCTCCTGGTCGTACTGGGCGCGGGTGCCTGACCCGGCGGTGGTGAGCGTCCAGCGCGCCCAGCCGTCGATGTCGCCCGCCATCGCGATCTCCAGGACCCCGGCCACCGGGTCGCGGCGCAGCTCGCGCGCCGTGAACACCAGGTCGTACGGCAGGAACGAGCGGATGCGCATGGTGCCGCTGCGCTCGTCGATCCGGATCACCTCACGGACCTGGGGCCACCAGCGCGGGTAGTCCTCGGCCCGTTCGAGAACGGGGTAGACCTCGGCGGGCGGCGCGGGCAGGGCCCAGACACTGCGGAAGCGGTAATGGCTCCAGTCCATGGACGGAGTGTGCCCAACCGGGCATCTGAGTACGGCATGAGTACGCGCACTCATGCCGGAGAAGGTGACCGGGACCACACTCCCGGGATATGACCCACCTTCCGCCCCCGGCCGAGGAGTTGCGGCTCCTGGACACCGAGCTGCGGCAACTCGACGCGCGCCGGGTCCTGTTGCTGGCCCGCCGTGCCTGGCTGATCACCGCGCTCCGGCCGCCCGTGGCTCCGCCGCCCCCGCCCCCGCCCTCGCCCGCACGCCGGCCCGAGACCACGGCGCCCCGCGTCCAGAACGTGCTGCTCGTTCTCGGCGGCATCCTCCTGACCATCGCCGCGATCGCGTTCACGCTGGTCAGCTGGGGCCGGATGGGGATCGCCGGGCGGGCGCTGGTGCTGGGCGCGGTGACGCTGGCCGCGCTCGGCTCACCCGTGCTCCTGCTCCGGCACAGGCTGCGCTCGACGGCGGAGGCCGTGGCGGGGCTGGGACTCGCGCTGACGGTCCTGGACGTGTACGCACTGCACGAGGTCGCGTTCCCCGACACGAACGGCCTGGGCTACGCGGCCATCGCGTCGGCGCTGCTGGCGGCCGTGTGGACGGCGTACGGACTCGCACTCGGCGGGCCGCGCCGACCGACCGGTGAACCGGCCGCCCCCGAGCGGCTCCCGCTGCGCCTGCCCCTGCCCACTGCGCTGGCCGCCGCGCAGCTCCCGCTGATCCTCTGGGCGGCCGCGGCCGACGCGGGCGCCCCCGCCATGACGGCCGCGCTGCTGGTCACGGCGGCGCTCGACACGGCCGTCGCGCTCCGGGTGCCCGTGCCGTCCGTACGTCTCGTCGCCGCCGTGGGCGCGTACGGCCTGGGCGGCTGGGGCTCCTTCGCGGCCGGCTGGCTGTCCTGGACGGCCACCGGTCCGAGCGCCGTCGCCCGTGCGGCGGCGCTCCTCCTCCTCGCCGGGGCGATCGCTCTGGCGGCGGCGTGGCGGCTGCCGGACACGAACGTCGCCACCTGGGTCGCCTCGGCCGGCGGCCTGCTCACGGTCGCCGCTCTCGGTGGCGTCCCGCGCTCGTCGCTGCCGGGCGACTGGACGGTTCCGGGGTATCTGGTCTGCGCTGTGGCCCTGTTGGCGGCCGTACGCACCCGGCTCCCCGAGCCGATGAGGCGCGGCCTCGCCCTGGCGGCCGGCTCCGTGCAGGCGGTCGCGGTGGTGTGGGCGCTGCCGCCACTCGCCCTCGCTCTGCTGGGCCCGGTGGCCTGGGTGGGGCGCGTCTGGACCGGGGCCCCCTCGACCGCGCGCCAGGCGGTCACGACCGACGGCGTCCCCTGGCCTCCGCACACGGCCACGGCTCCGCTGGTCCTCGTGGTCGTCGCCACCGTCCTGGCCGTGGCCGTCCGCGGTGCGGAGTGGCGCCCCAGGGCGACGGTCGGCGCGTCGGCCCTCGCCTGGGCGGCCGTTCTCGTCCTTCCCGCGGCTCTCGACATCCCTTACTGGGCGGGGCTGTCGGCGCAAGGACTCACGATCGTGGCGGCGCTGGCGTACACCACCCGCTCGGCAAAGGCGCACCCGGTCCCCTTCCTCCTGGCCCTTGTCGGCTCGGTGAGCCTCGCGTGCCTCTCCCTCGCCGCCGAGGGCACGACCCTCGGCGTCCTCGCCGCGCTGACCGTGCTGTTCGCCGCCGTGTCCGGGCGCTCGCGACTCGCCCCGGTCGCCGCCCTCACGTACGCCACCGCGCTTGCCTGTGCCGTGGGCGCGTCCCTCGGCTGGCAGTCGCAGCACATCGCACTGCTGGTGCTCCTCGTACCGGTCGTCGCGGCCCTGCTCGCGGCACGCCTCGCCGACTCCCCCGCGCGCGTGCCCGTCGAGGTGACGGGCGCCGTCGCCGGGCTGCTCGCCGTCGGCCTCGCGGTGACCGACCCGCCGCTGCTGGCCCTGGTCCTGGCCCTGTGCGGAGTAATCGCGGCGGGCACCGCCGTACGAGAGGACCGGCGGTCCGCCGGTTACGCCGCCACCGCCCTGTTCCTGCTGGCCACCTGGGTCCGGCTGGCGTGCTGGGGCGTCGGCTACGTCGAGGCGTACACGCTGCCGGTGACCGTCCCGGCGCTGCTGGTGGGGGCGGTCGGACGCCGCAAGGATCCGCTGACCTCGTCCTGGACCGCGTACGGAGCGGGGCTGTCCGTCACGCTCGTGCCGAGTCTCCTGACGGCGTGGACCGACCCGGACTGGCCGCGACCCGTGCTGCTCGGTGTCGCGGCCCTCACGGTCACCCTCGTGGGTGCCCGGCACCGGCTGCGGGCCCCGCTCGTCCTCGGGGGCGGCGTGCTCGCGCTGGACGCCCTGCACGAACTCGCCCCGTACCTCGTGCAGATGGCGGGCGCGCTGCCCCGTTGGGTACCTCCCGCACTCGCCGGTCTGGTGCTGCTCGCACTCGGTGCGACGTACGAGCAGCGGATCCGGGACGCGCGACGCGTGCGGGACGTTCTCGGCCGGATGCGCTGACGCGCCCCCGGCCGGAAACGGCTACGGCATCTTGTCGCCGAGCAGGGCCAGGTTCTCGATGGCGGCGAGGCCGTACAGGGCGCTGTCGTTCGAACTGACCCAGTTGGCCTCGCTGCCGGGAACCAGGGTGACCGGGCCGCTCAGTGGCTCGGTCTTCCAGGGCGAGGACTCCATGTAGCCGTCGGAGCTGTAGAACTTCGTCCACGCGCGCTTGGCGAGCGTCGCGTCGCCGGTCTGGACGGCGGCGTACGCGTCGAGGCGCGAGTGGCCCTGGAAGAGCAGCAGGGAGCCGAAGTTGGAGCCGTAGCGTGCCGCCTGTTCGGTCTTGGTGGCGTTGAAGTAGCGGCAGTAGTCGAGGTAGACCTCCTTGAACTTCGGCACATCGACCAGGTCGATCAGCTCGGCGCACAGTTCGTTGAGGCCGAAGACGGCGGAGAGGTGCGAGACCGACACGACCGGCGCGGAGGCGATGGCGAACCTGCCGGTGTCGAGGTCGTAGAGCCCGCTGCCCTGGACGAAGCCGTTGGGCTGGGCGGCGATCGTCTCCATCGTGGACAGCACACGCGCCTTGGCCTTCTCCCACTTCGGGCCCTTGCGCTCCCACTCCGTGAGCCAGGCCGAGACCAGACCGCTCCAGTCGGTGCCGAAGCCGATGGACAGGGCGTGCCGGTCGGGGGTGTACGGCTCGGTGCGGATCTTGCGGATCGGGTCGAGGACGAGGAACGTCTCGTCGGAGTCGACGTTGGCGTGCATGAGGTCGCCGACCCGCTCGTCGGCGGTGAGGTAGTAGTAATAGCGGCGGTATGTGGTGTTGGCGATGCGCTGCTGTTTGGCGCTGTCGGCGTAGTGCTGCACGCCGTGCCGGGTGCCGAGGCCCGCCCACTGGCCCAGGTGATAGACGTCGACCTCGCCGGTGTGCCGGGTGAGCGCCTCGGCGAAGCGGAAGATGTCCGAGCGGCCCGAGCGGAGATAGGCCATCCAGAGCCAGATGTCGGGCGACAGCTCGGAGTTGTCCCACGCGTAGCCGCCGACGTCGTAGCGCCACTGGTGGCGCACGGTGTCGTACGAGTGCATGAAGTCGCCGTAGTCCCAGAAGCCGTACCAACGACGCATCTCCACCTGGTCCTTGTAATAGGTGAAGAGGAAGTCGAGGTGGTCCTCGATCTTCGCCTTGGCGGCGGTGGAGCGGTCCGGCTCGGAGAAGAGGCCGCCGAAGACCTTGGCCTTGATGAGCTGCTTGGGCGGGGCGGCCAGCTGCGGCAACACCCGTACGGCCGCGACCTGTTCGGCGAGCGTCTCAGGCGTGGGCGTCGACTCGTTGGCCCAGAAGAGGAGTTCGGAGGTGCGGGCGATGCCGTAGGGGGTGCCGAACTCGGGTTCGTAGTCCTCGTAGGTGATGTTGAGGCCTTCGAGCTGTTCGGCGTACGTGTCCTGGCCCATGCCGTCGTGGTAGAAGCGCAGGTCCATGGGCTGCGCCTCGGGCGACCAGAGCCAGAGGGTGACCTCGGCCTCGTCGGTCGCCGCGTCGCGGATGTCGAGCTGCGCCGGGTACTTCTCCCAGAAGTCCCTGAGCCCGAAGGAGAGACCGCCGCTCGCCCCGCCGACGTAGCCGAACCCGCTCGCCCGGCGTCCACCGCCCGCGCCGATCCAGCCGTGCCCCTTCTTCGTGCGCTTGCGCAGGGTGAAACCGTCGGCGGAGAGCTGGGAGAGGGTGTAGTCG
The DNA here is from genome assembly GCF_042885015.1 of Streptomyces sp. NPDC058086. NCBI lineage: Bacteria > Bacillati > Actinomycetota > Actinomycetes > Kitasatosporales > Streptomycetaceae > Streptomyces > Streptomyces sp. NPDC058086. The sequence goes on from NZ_JBHVST010000130.1 coordinate 11,142, forward strand.
CCCCACTCGGGGATGTACTGGAGGCGGGTCGTCACCCGTTGGTCCCAGGTGGACGGGTCGGGCAGCTTCTCGCCCGCGAACTGCGCCGCCTGCACGGCCGCGCCCGGGTCGCGGCGCAGCCCGGTGATGCCCTGCACGGCCTCCCGCAGCAGACCGGAGCCGTCGCCGCCGATGCGGATGTGCCGGTCGTACGCCGCGTCGCGCATCGGCACGTTGAAGCGGACGCCGAGGCCGCGGATGAAGTCGCCGCTCGTCTTCCCCGGCTCCTGCTTCCCGTCGAAGGTGATGGTGTGCACCATCCGGAAGGAGTCGGCACCCGCGTAGAAGTACAGCCGGATCGAGAACGGCAGCCAACTGCGGCTGCCCTTGCGGTGCTTGCCGTCGACGCGGACGACGGCACGGACAGGACCCTCCTGCTCGACCGTGACCTCACCGATGACGCTCTCGAACCGCTCGTACTTCTCCGCGCCCTGGTCGTCGTCCTCGATCTCGGGCTGCCGGATCAGCACCAGCCGGCCGTCCTTGGCGATCTCGGTGGAGCCGCGCTTCACCGATTTGACGAGGGTGGAGCCGCTCTTGCCGATCTTCGCGGTGATGACGCCGGTAGAGATGTCGATGGTGCCGCCGCTCTTGTCGACGGTCACCTTGTTGTCGGGGGCGGCGGGCGAACCGGCGGCGAGCGTGAGCTTCCCGGAGCCGGAACTGACCGCGTGCGCGGTCCACTTGAGGGAGCCGTCCGGCCAGTACGCGATCGGCCAGGACTGCACCGGCACGTCCTTGCCGGAGGCGTCGGTGAGCGCGAAGGTCTGGTCCTGCTGGTACGCGCCCTTCGGCCAGGGCACTCCGACGGTGGAGCCCGGGGCGGCACCGAGGGCGCCGTCCTCCAGCCAGTCCAGGGTCACGGGGTCGGTGTCGGCGGCCTCGGATCTGGCGGCGGCCTGCGCGTTCGTGCTTCCCAGGGCCCAGCTGAACTGTGCGGCGGCTCCGGCGACTGCGGCCGCCTTCAGCAGGGACCTGCGGGGGATGGGAGACATGGCCTTTCCTTTCCGTGCGGGGAAGTCAGGGGCATGACAGAGAGAGGTACGACGCCGGGGGCGCCGACCTGCGAGGAGCTCAGCGGCGGCGGTGGCGCGCCTCGACGGCGACGGCCGCCGCCGCGACGGCCCCCAGGACGGGGACCGCCAGCGGCGCGATGAACAGGGCGGAAGCGGCCACGACGGCCAGTCCGCCCACGAGCAGGAATGAGCCGGCCGGATCGAGGACCGTACGGCGTCCTGCCTCCGCGAGCAGCGCCCGCCAGGAGGCGCCGGGTTCCCAGACAGCCGCCGCGCGCAGCCCGGCGACGGCGAGGCCGATCAGGGCGAAGAGGCCGACGGCCCCGACGAGCGGGCCGCCGGGGATCCCGGCGCGCACCGCCTGGACGTCCACCCAGACCGCGGCCGCCGCGGCCCAGCCGGCGACCCCGGCGATCCAGCCGCCCCGGACGGCGGCCCGGAAGTCGGCGACGAACTCCCTCAGACCGCCCGCCTCGTGGCACGTACGCCGTCGCAGATGCCGTGCACCGGCCGCGAACGCGGCGGGGTAGGTGACCAGCGGCAGCGAGGCCACCGCGATCCACACCCCGGTGAGCAGACACTCCGCGAACACGGCGAAGCGCTCGGCCAAGACGGATTCGCGGGGTGCCTTGCGCGCCTTCGCACGCCTCTTCTGCTCCGCCCGCGCCCGCAGCTGGCTGATGGCCATCTCAGCCCTTCAGTCCGGAGGTCGCCATACCGTCGATGAGATACCGCTGGAAGGCGAGGAAGAAGAGGAGTACGGGCAGCAGGGCGACCAGCGACATCGCGATCATGCCGCCGTAGTTGGCGACGCCCTCCTGGTCGCGGAACATCATCATGCCGAGCGAGACCGTGTACTTGCTGGGCTCGTTGAGGTAGATCAGCGGCCCCATGAAGTCGTTCCAGGCGTTGATGAAGGTGAAGATCGCGCTGGTGATGAGGGCGGGGCGGCACAGTGGCAGCACGATCGACCAGTAGATCCGCGGATGGCCACAGCCGTCGAGCCGGGCCGCCTCGTCCAGTTCGCGCGGCAGGTTCCGCATGAACTGGACCATGAGGAAGACGAAGAACGCCTCGGTGGCCAGGTACTTGCCGATCAGCAGCGGGACGTAGGTGTTGACCAGCTCCATCTTCTGGAACATCACGTACTGCGGGATGAGCAGCACGTGATAGGGCAGCAGAAGCGTGCCGATCATGAGGGAGAACAGCAGGTTCCGGCCGACGAACCGGATCTTGGCGAAGGCGTAGGCCGTCAGCGAGCAGGAGATGAGGATGCCGACGACGGAGCCGAGCGCGTAGAAGAGGGAGTTCTGGAAGAAGGTCGCGATCGAGATGTCCGCGATGCCGTCGGCCAGGCCCTTGAAGTTGCCGAGGACGGGGCTGGTCGGGAACAGGTTCAGGCTGCCGATGATGTCCCGGCTGGGCTTGAACGAGGCGCCGATGACCCAGATGACGGGGTAGAGGACGACCGCGAGGATCAGCAGGGCGCCGATGTGCCAGACCAGCGAGCCGGTGCGCCTGCGGCTGCCGACTTCGAGGGGCTTGCGCAGGGTGGTGCTCATCGGGCGTCCTCCTCGTAGTGCACCCACCGCTTCTGGGACCAGAAGAGGACGGCCGTCACCAGCGCCACGGCGAGCAGCAGCATCCAGGCCATGGCGGACGCGAAGCCCATCTGGGACTCCTTGAAGCCCTTCTGGTACAGGTAGCAGGTGTAGACGAGCGTGGCGTCGGCCGGTCCGCACTGGGTGTTGGAGACCACGTAGGCGGAGCCGAAGATCTGGAAGGAGTGGATGGTCTCCAGGAGCACGTTGAAGAAGAGCACCGGCGAGATCATCGGCAGGGTGATGTTCCAGAACCTGCGGAACGGTCCGGCGCCGTCCACCTCCGCTGCCTCGTACAGCTCCCTCGGCACCTGCTTGAGCCCGGCGAGGAAGATCACCATGGGTGCGCCGAACTGCCAGACGGTGAGCGCGACCAGGCTGTAGAGCACCCAGTTCGGGTCGCCGACCCACCCTCCCGTGTGGAAACCGAGGAACGACTGCGTGCGGTCCACGATGGCGTCGTCGGAGAAGAGCGCGCGCCACACGAATCCGATGGAGACGCTCGCACCGATGAGCGACGGGGCGTAGAAGGCGGCCCGGTAGAAGGCCTGCCCTCGGCGGCTCTGCGCGAGCAGGAGGGCTACTCCGAGCGCGAGCAGCAGCTTGAGCGGGGTGCCGATGACGACGTACTTGGCCGTCACCTCGACCGACTTCTGCCACCGCGGATCGTGGAACATCTTGGTGAAGTTGTCGAAGCCGACCCACTTCGGCGAATTGAAGAGGTTGTAGTCGGTGAACGCGAAGTAGAGGGAGGCGGCCATCGGGCCCGCGGTCAGCAGCAGGAAGCCCGCGATCCACGGGGACATGAAGAGATAGCCGGCGAGGTTTTCCCGGCGGCCCCGCCGCCTTTTGGCGGCCGGGGCCTCGGGGCGTATCTCCGGGGCGTCGGGCGGAGAGTCCTTGACGAGCGTCACGGCGGTTCCCATCAGGCGGCGAGGGCGGTCTTCGCCTCGGAGAAGAACTGCTTGACCGCGTCGGCGACCTTGGTCGTGCCCTGCGACATGTCACCGCCGATGCGCAGGAAGGCGGACTCGCAGGTGTCGGCTCCGGCCGGGTGCGGGGTGATGGTGCCGAGCACTCCGGCCGCGGCGACATCCGTCTCGTACTTCGCGATCGCCTGGTTGGGCGCGTCGGTCGGCTTGTACGCGTCGAACTGCTCGGTGGTGGCGAGGATGCCCCGGTCGTAGCCCATGATCTTGCCGACCTCGGGGTCGTGGACCATGAAGTTGATGAACTGGGCGACCTCCTTGGGGTGCTTGGTGCGGGCGGAGGCGCTCAGCATCAGGGAGGCGAGGTACTGACCGGTCTGCTTGCCGTCGGTGGTCGGGATCGGCGCGAGGCCGTAGGTGCTGGTGCCCTCGGCGGTGTAGCGGACCGTGAAGTTGTCCCAGGTGAACTCGGAGGCGCCGTGGGCCGCCGAGAGCGAGGACTTGGGCTTGTCCTGCTCGACCCGCTTGGGGTCGGTGACGATGCCTGCCTTGACGCGGTTGTAGCCGTCCGTCCACCACTCCGTCAGGTCGGCCTCGTCGAATCCGAGTCCGTCCTTGGTGAAGAACGCCTTGCCGTTCTGCCGGAGGTAGAGGTCGTACAGGTACATGATGCTGAAGTAGCCGGTGTCGCCCGGCAGCTTCTGGGTGTCGTGGATCTTCTTCAGGGCGGCGAAGTACTCGTCCCAGGTCCAGCCCTGCTTCGGCTTGATGCCCGCCTTCTCAAACACCTTCTCGTCGATGACAAGTGACATGGTGTTGGATCCGACCGGAATACCGAGCTGCTTTCCGTCGACCTGGCCGACCTTCTCCACTCCGGCGCGGAAGTTGTCGAGGCTCAGATTTCCCGCGTCTATCTGAGGCTTGAGGTCGAGCAGGATGCCTCTCTTGTCGTACTTCCGCAGGAATCCGACCGCGTTCTGGAATACGTCCGGGGGATTTCCACCGGCGGCCTGGGTCTGGAACTTCTCCCAAAAGGCCACGTAATCCTGGAAGTCGGTCTTCACCTTGATCTTCGGGTACTTCTTCTCGAAGAGCGCGATGGACTGGTTGATCTTCTTCGCCCGCTCGTCGGCACCCCACCAGGCGTACCGGATCGTGACCGTCCCGTCCCCGGAACTGCCGCTGTCCCCGCCGCAGCCCGTCGTCGCGGCCAGCCCCAGCGTGGCCAGTGAAGCTCCGGCCGCCTTGAGGACCGTACGCCTCTCAACACTCCCGTTGTTACCCACAGTCGGGCCTCCCCGCGACGTCGTTGCCACCTGCATGAATCGTTTCAAGTAAGCGCTTGCTGGCACAAGGTACGGAGGGCTTCCAGGCGCGTCAATGATTCGGACAGGAATTGGTGTGACGCGGTTCGGCCGCGTGGCGGCGGGTGTTGGGGGCGCCACCCCCATGGAGGCGCCCGAGTGTGCAGGTCCGGGGCGTGCGGTCGGGGTGTCGAACAGAAAACGACCGGTCGGGCGAGCGTGGGACCGGGCCGAAAACAACCGGCGTGCGGGCGGGGGTTGGGGGGCGGGTCTTCGCGAGGGGTGGTGTCGTACCGGCGTGCGTGTGGGTGGTGTTGGTGGGGAGGTGGAGGGGATCGGGTGAGCCTGGTCGGATCTGTACGGATCTGTACGGATCTGGGCAGAACTCGGCAGGTCTGGTCAGATCTGGATGGGCTCGGGCGGGTCGCGCCGACGCGGGCGGCTGGTGCGCGTCCGAACGGCGACTCGCTCGCGTCGGTCCGGCGTTCACCCTGGTCGACGGGTCCATGCGGGGGGGGGCGCGTCCCGCGAAGCGGCGTAGCGAAGCGGAGTTCGAGACTTCGCAGGTCAATGCCTGCGACAGCAGGTCAATGCCGGTAACAGCAGGTCAATGCCTGCGATGCGCCCGCCGCCGCGCCGCATCCCGGCGGCGATGCCCGCGAGCAGCGCGGGCAACTGCGCGGCGATCCGGCCGACGCTCCGCGCCGGACATGGGCGAGCGGAGCCGCGTGGTCCACATGGCTGCACCACAGGACCGGACGCCACCGGGTCCGATGGCGGCTGCGACCGTGACTCCGGCTCCGGCTCCGGTTCCGACGTCCGCGGGGACCGCGGTACCGCTTCCGATACTGGTACCGGTACTGGGTACTGGTACTGACATGCAGAGTGCGGTCCGCCGGTGTCGCGGGGAGGCACTCCCCCGCCCTGCGGGGTGGTGCGGAAATGACGAAGGCGACCCTGCCCACGTAGTGCGTGGAACTGGGTCGCCTGTCGTGCTGGTGGGCGATACTGGGATCGAACCAGTGACCTCTTCGGTGTGAACGAAGCGCTCTCCCGCTGAGCTAATCGCCCGGGCGCAGGGAGAACATTACCCCATGTCAGGGGGTGGCTCCGACCAGTCGGCGGGCCTCCACGAGGGGCCTTCGGAGCAGTACGGGAAGGGGTTCCGTCACGAGCCCCGTCCCGGGTCGCGTCACGAGTCCCGCCCCCCGGGTCGCGTCACCCGTCGGTCATTCCTGGATGTTCCACGGCATCTGGACGCCGAACTTCCAGAGGTAGACGCCACCGAGGGCCGCGACGATGACGACACCGACGCTCGTGAGAACGATGTTGCGGCGCCGCACCTTCGGGTCGAGTGCCCGCTGTGTCGCCTCCGTGACCTTGCGTTTCGTCCAGCGGAGCACCAGCTGTGCCCAGACGAACTCGGTCGCCCAGATCGCCATGCCGCCGAAGATCACCAGCCAGCCGGGACCCGGCAGCGGAAGCATGATCACGCCGGCGCCGACCACCGCGAGCCCCACGACGAAAACACCCACCTGCCAGCTCAGATGCAGTGCACGGCGGGCCTTGATGAATTCCGGCGCCCGCGATCCGAGCGGCCCCTCGATCTTCGTCTCACCATCGGCCGTGGCGACCTCGCCCGGCTCGTCACTCCCCGTATTCATACGGCCAAACCCTACCGGAGAGAAACCAGTCACCGGAATGGCCCTATCCGGCGAACGTACTCTCGGCCGGAAGAGTTACGTAAAGACACGCAAAACACTCAGAGGGGTTTACAACGGCACCGTAGGTGGCATGTCGATTTCGCCGACGTGCGAATCCCCGAGCGCACACTGAGCGAAAGGCCCTGGCGCTTATGAACACCACGGTCAGCTGCGAGCTGCACCTGCGCCTCGTTGTGTCGAGCGAGTCCTCACTGCCTGTACCCGCAGGACTGCGGTATGACACGGCCGATCCCTACGCCGTGCACGCCACCTTCCACACCGGAGCCGAGGAAACCGTCGAGTGGGTGTTCGCCCGCGACCTCCTCGCCGAGGGCCTGCATCGGCCCACCGGTACCGGCGACGTCCGAGTCTGGCCGTCCCGGAGCCATGGCCAGGGCGTCGTATGCATCGCCCTGAGCTCCCCGGAGGGCGAGGCCCTGCTGGAAGCCCCGGCGCGGGCCCTGGAATCGTTCCTGAAGCGAACGGACGCCGCCGTGCCCCCCGGCACGGAACACCGGCATTTCGATCTCGACACGGAGCTCTCACACATCCTGGCCGAGAGCTGACGAGACCCCATAGAGCCGCCCGGCGCCGTCCACTCGGGGAGACGGCTCGGGCCTAAACATCTGCAATGGGCACCACCGCAAAGGGCACGAACACCGACGCCGTCGCCGCGGACTCCCGCGGGGGCGGCGCCGGTGCGCGCGGTCGACGGCAGGCCTCGACGGCTCCAGCGCCGGGGGGCGTGGCCGGGGCGGGTCTTCTGGCCTGTGTCCAGGCAGAGACGCCGCGAGGGCCGATGAGGGCGTCGTCCGGGGCACGGGGCGGGGCAGACGCCGGGGCGGGCCGACAGGCCGGGCAGGGCACGCCCGGCGGACCCACGACCCACGGGGCCCACCAGGCCCAGTGCCGGCCCGGACCGCGGCTGTGGCTTCCGGAGGTGTTCAGGGTGACATTCGTATCCCGTGGACTGGCCCGTGGACCGGCCCGTGAACTCGCCCATGGGCCGGCCCGGAGGCGCGGCTGACCGCGTACAGATCGACCGCCCTCGCTCCCCCACGCCAGGAAGCCACTACCATCGGCCAGCATCGGAGGGCGCCCGCCCGACCCCCAGGCCAGGGAGCAAAACGTGCTGATCACCCACGACACCCGGCGCTCCCTCGACGCCGTGGTGGACCTGGTGAACACCGCGCCGGAGAACGACACGACGGACGGGCTCCCGGACGTCGCGTCCCTCGCCGATTTCGTACGAAAACACGGGATCAGTGACGTCGGCGTGCTGTCGGAGGACGACCTCGCGGCCGTACACGGGATCCGCGGCCGGTTCGCCGGAGTCTTCGCCGCCGACGACCCCCGTACCGCCGCGGGTCTCATCAACGAACTGGTCGCCGTCGCGGGCACCACCCCCCGGCTCACCGACCACGACGGCTACGACTGGCACGTGCACTACTTCGCGCCAGGTGCCTCGGTCGCCGACCATCTCGCGGCCGACTGCGGGATGGCGCTGGCGTTCTTCGTGGTCGCCGGAGAGCAGGACCGGCTGCGGCGCTGCGAGGCCCCGGACTGCCGGCACGCCTTCGTGGATCTCTCCCGCAACCGCTCGCGCCGCTACTGCGACAGCCGGACCTGCGGAAACCGGCTCCACGTGGCGGCGTACCGGGCGCGCCGCAAGGAAGCGGCGGGCTGACGGACGCTGGACGCGCGGCGGGCTGACGGAGCCCTCGGCGGGTGACGCCAGGGGCTCCGTGTACGGCTCAGAGCAGCAGCAGGTCGTGCAGCGAAGCCATGAGCAGCAGACAGCCGATCACCGCAAGGAAGATCATCAGCGGTGGCTGGGAAAGCGCGTAGAGACAGCCCCGCGGCTCCTCGGGAGGGGCGGCGGTGTCGCTCTGTGTTGTGTCCAGCATCTCGCGGCGATGATGACGCAGCCACCACCCGCTCCGCGATCAACACGCCCGGAATGACCGGGAGTTCGCCAATATCCGCGATGAGCAGGCACGAACGTGATCGTTTCCGCGCTCTCCCATGATCCTCTGTGTCGTTTCAGCCCGTCATATGCCGCGCTTCTTCAAGATGGCCTCGATGTCGCTGAAGTCGTCGTCGGAACCCGTGGCCCGAGGCGTCGTCGCGGGCCGGGCGGCCGGACGGGAGCCCTGGCTCAGCGAGGGCGCCGAGGCCGCGGGGGCCACCGCCTCCCGCTGGGCGGCCCGGGCGGCCGCCTTGCGTTCCTTCCGGGTCCCGCCGCCACGCCGCTCGACCGCCCGCGTGGTCATGAACAGCAGCCAGGCCACGCCCAGCACACCGAAGCCCGCCCACGCGGTGGGGCTGAAAGCGGTGTCGGCCAGCCAGCCGACGACCCCGGTCATCACCAGGCCGACCGGCACCAGCGAGTAGGCGGCGATGCGGGCGGCGGAGAGGAACCGCTTGCGGTAGGCCGTGACCGCGGCGATGCCGAGGCCGGCCGCGGAGACGGCGGAACAGACGGTCTCGGCAATCATCCGGTCCTCCAGGGCAGGGCTCGGCAGAGCGGGTCGGTTCGTCCCTTCCATCCTGCACCGTCCCACGCCCGATATGCCATGCTCCGGGTGGACCTCAGGGACATCTCCGGGTCGGGGTCCTCCCCAGGTCCCGGTTGGGGCGCCGTCGGCAGGGCTGGGAGACTGGGTGCCATGAACGACTCCTCCGCAGCCCGCGCCACCGCCGTCCTTGACGTCTGGTGCGAACTCCAGTGTCCCGACTGCCGCAGCGCCCTCGCCGACCTGCGCACGCTGCGCGCCCGCTACGGCGACCGTCTGGAGCTGCGGCTGCGGCACTTCCCGCTGGAGAAGCACAAGCACGCCTTCGCCGCCGCGCAGGCCGCCGAGGAGGCCGCGGAGCAGGGCCGGACCTGGCCGTACGTCGAGGCGGTCCTCGACCGTGTCGAGGAACTGGATCGCAAGGGCGAGCCCCTCCTGATCGAGGTGGCTCGCGAACTCGGTCTGGACGCCGAGGAGTTCGACACCGCCCTGATCGACGGCCGGCACATCCTGATCGTCGACGCCGACCAGGCCGAGGGCAAGGCCATCGGCGTGACCGGCACCCCGACGTACGTCATCGGCGGCGAGCGGCTCGACGGCGGCAAGAGCCAGGAGGGCCTGCGCGAGCGCATCGAGGAGATCGCCGACCGCCTGCTGGCCGAGGGCGCGTAGTCCTCGTTCACGCGAAGTGGCTCAGCTCAGAGCAGGTTCTTGTAGAGGTAGTACTCGCTCGTCGTATAGCCGAGTGACTCGTACAGCTTCTCCGCCGGGGTGTTCCCCGCGAACACGTTGAGGCCGACCCGGTCCTTCCCGCCGGCCACCGCCCGGGCCTCGGCCAGCAGCATCAGGGTGCGCCCGTGGCCGTGGCCCCGGTGCTCGGGGTCGGTCTCGACCCCGAGCACGAACGCCGCGTCGGGCCACAGGCCCAGCCACAGCGTGCCGACCGGGATCCCCTCGTGTTCCAGGACGCCGAGCACCGTGTTCTCGCTGGCCACTCCGTCCGGCAGGAACCGGACGAGCCCCTGGTCCGTCTTGCGGTACGCCTCGGCCTCGGGCACGCCCCGCTCGATCTGCGAGCGGGCGAACCCCTCGCGCTCCTTCGCCAGCCAGGGCACGTACTCGGCCTCGGTCATGGGCCGGGCGACACTGCCCGCGGGCAGTTCGGGGCCGGGGCCGTCCAGGCGTTTCGTCATGACGCGGTTGCTCAGGACGTACCCGCGCGTCGTGGCGAGCCGGAGCACACCGTCCGCGTCCCCGGGCACCGACGTCTCGACGCGCTTGCAGCCCCAGCCGCGGGCCACCTCCTCGGCCGCGAGCACGGCCACCGTGCCCCGGCCCCGCCCACGGTCGGGTTCCTCGATGTACAGCTCCCCGACACGGGCCACGGTGGGGCCGTACTCCGGATGCGTGGAGAGGTGGATCCCGCCCACGGGACGACTGTTCACGCACACCTGGTAGCGGCGGGACAGCGCCCCGTCAGCTCCGCGCTGAAGCGGCTCGGTCGGCCGCAGGGTGGTGGTCATCAGGGGTGTTCTACCCGTCCCGTGCCCCGTCGTCATCCTGTTTTGCCGTCATCCTGTTTTGCCGTCATCCTTCTTGCGCGCTGACGTGCCATGGGCGACGTCTACGGGTCGAGGTCGTTTCCGGCCCGCTCCTCGAAGACCCGCATGGCCTTGGCGGTCACCGGGCCCGGCGCGCCCGGGAGTTGGTGCCCGTCGACCCGGTGCACACCCTGCACGTCCCGCAGCGTGGACGTCAGGAAGACCTCGTCCGCACGCTCCAGGACATCCAGCGGAAGATCGGTCTCCTTGGCGCCGGTCCACTCGACGGCGAGCGCGCGCGTGATGCCGGCGAGACAGCCGGAGGCGACGGGCGGGGTGTGGATCTCGCCGTCGAGGACCACGAAGACGTTCGACCCCGTGCCCTCGCACAGCTCCCCGACCGTGTTGGCGAACAGCGCCTCGCTCGCGCCCTGTTCGCGCGCGCGGGCCAGGGCCACGACGTTCTCGGCGTACGAAGTGGTCTTGAGGCCGGTGAGGGCGCCGCGCTCGTTACGGGTCCAGGGCACCGTGATCACGGCGGTGGAGTCGGGGCGGCGGGTGGACTCGCCGAGGGCGACGAGCAGGGTCGGTCCGTGTTCGCCGCGGTCGGAGCCGAGCGGGCCGTAGCCACCGGTGTACGTGATCCGCAGTCGGCCGAGCGGCATCGGGTTGGCGTCCAGGACGGCGGCGCAGGCGCGGCGCACCTCGTCGAGGTCGGGCTCGGGAAGCCCAAGGCCGCGCGCCGAGCGGACCAGCCGGTCGAGGTGGCGGGTCAGCGCGAACAGCCGCCCCTCCACCGCCTTCACGGTCTCGAAGATGCCGTCGCCCACGGTCAGTCCGTGATCGAAGACGGAGACGCGGGCGGACTCCATGTCCTGCAGACCACCGTCGAGCCAGATCTTCACGTCAGAGAGTCCTTCCACTTTCGTACGCTTCTCCGTACTGTCCCGACGCTACCGCGAGCAGCCTGGCGGCCTTCAGCTCGGTCTCCTGCCATTCCCTTTCGGGGTCGGAGCCCCAGGTGATGCCGGCACCGGTGCCGAAGCGCAGGACGCCATCGGCGCGGTCGGTCCAGAAGGTGCGGATGCCGACGGCGAGCTGTGCGGTGGTGCGGTCGGCGTCGACCCAGCCGATGCCGCCGCAGTAGGGGCCGCGGGGTGCCGTCTCCAGGGCGTCGATGATGGACAGGGCGCTGGTTTTGGGGGCGCCGGTGACGGAGCCGGGCGGGAACGCGGCGGCCAGCAGTTCGGGCCAGCCGATGTCGGCGCGGAGGCGGCCGCGGACGGTGGAGACGAGGTGGACGAGCCCGGGGTGTTTTTCGACCACGCACAGGTCCGGGACGGTGACGGTGCCGGTGGCGCAGACGCGGCCGAGGTCGTTGCGGACGAGGTCCACGATCATGACGTTCTCGGCGTGGTCCTTGTCGAGGAGGTCCGCCTCGGTGCGTCCGGTGCCCTTGATGGGGCCGGATTCGATGACGGAGCCGGTGCGGCGCAGGAAGAGTTCGGGGGAGGCGGTGGCGATCTCGACGCCGTGGCGGGGCAGGCGGATCGTTCCCGCGTAGGGGGCGGGGTTGCCGCGGGCGAGCAGCCCGGTGAGGGCGTCGATGTCGGCGTCGGGGGCGAGGGGTGCGGACAGGACGCGGCAGAGGTTGGCCTGGTAGACCTCGCCGGCGGCTATGTGGGCTCGGATGCGGCGTACGCCGGCGGTGTACGCGGCGTGGTCGAGGGAGGACGTCCAGTCACCGGAGGCGGGTCCCCGCCACTGCCCGGGGACGGGGGCGGGTACGGGTTCGGTGCGTACGTCGGCGAAGCGGGCGCAGACCAGGCTGCCCTCGAAGTCGGCCGCCACGGCCCAGAAACCGGCCGAGTCCAGGGCCGCGGGGTCACTGGTGACGTCGAGGAGACCGGTCGCGACGAGGCCACCGAAACGGGCGAGAGGAGGGAGGTCGAGCACGCAGTCGAGTCTAGGTCGGGTGACCTGCGGGTGCCCTGACCGTGTCCTTTGCCGGACAGACCGCAGCACGCTGCGCAAACGCGTTTTTGTGCTGGCCCGGGAATCCGCTAGAGTTCAACACGTCGCCGGGACGCGCAAGCCGAACGGAAACGACACGCGGACGTAGCTCAGTTGGTAGAGCGCAACCTTGCCAAGGTTGAGGTCGCCAGTTCGAACCTGGTCGTCCGCTCGCAGGAAGAGGGGGATCATCCCGAACCCCCACACTCCTGGTGGAGTGGCCGAGAGGCGAGGCAACGGCCTGCAAAGCCGTCTACACGGGTTCAAATCCCGTCTCCACCTCCAAGGACGATTAGCTCAGCGGGAGAGCGCTTCCCTGACACGGAAGAGGTCACTGGTTCAATCCCAGTATCGTCCACTGGTCCGCAAGGACTCGATCCATCCGGATCCCCGCGCGATTAGCTCAGCGGGAGAGCGCTTCCCTGACACGGAAGAGGTCACTGGTTCAATCCCAGTATCGCGCACGCAGTACGCACCACCCGCACCACCCGCACCATCTGCAGGTTCACCTGCGCGATTAGCTCAGCGGGAGAGCGCTTCCCTGACACGGAAGAGGTCACTGGTTCAATCCCAGTATCGCGCACCAGCCGAAGCCCCCGGCCGTCTCGTACGGTCGGGGGCTTCGTCGTGTCAGGCCGTTCCTCCGGTCGTGCTCAGGAGGAGAAGAGCATGTGGCCGAAGCTCTTGTGGCGGTGGTGACCGCCGTAGTGACCGCCGCCGTGGCCTCCGTGTCCGCCGTGCTGCGGAGCGCCCCACGCGGGCGCGGGCGCCGAGGGATAGGCCTGCGGGGCGGGCGGGGGCGGCGCGGGCTGCGACCACTGGGACTCCACGCGGCTCAGCGCCTCCAGCTCGCCGTAGTCGAGAAATATCCCGCGGCAGCCGCTGCACTGCTCGATCTGGACGCCATTGCGGTTGTACGTGTGCATCGGCGCATGGCACTTCGGACACTGCATGCTCGGCTCAACTCCTCGCCGTTCGGTACCGCTTCCGCCAGGACAGACACTGTCCGGCCTCGAACGGTTGCACCCTACGCGGTCGGGCCCTGCGCCAACTCGGGCGGGACGGCTCCCATTCGGTCACAGGCGTCGACCACGGCCTGCTGCACCTCGTCCAAGGGGCGGTCCTCCCCCACGGACTTGGCGATCGCCAGGGCCGCGGTCTGCACGGTGAGGGCGCGGGTCGCCACGTCCAGAGCGGGCCAGGGGTCGCCGTCGGCGGGTACGGCCCGGCCGCCGGCGCGTTGGTAGGCGGTCAGGAAGCGGGTCCACTCGTCGGGCGGGAGCAGGCCGCAGGCGTACCAGGCGGCCGGGCGGGCCAGGTCCCAGGTCGGGACGCCCACGCCGAGGTCGTCCACGTCGATGAGGAGCCAGGGGCCGCTCGGCGCGGGGTGGCGGACGAGCTGGCCGAGGTGCAGGTCTCCGTGGCAGAGGGTCCCCGCGGGCGGCATGGGGGCCTCGGCGCGGGCCCAGGCGGGCAGGGCCGCCC
>NZ_JBHVST010000131.1:0-23760 GCF_042885015.1 Streptomyces sp. NPDC058086
GCCGCCGGTCATCGAAGGCACCGTCATCCGTCTTCAGGTCGACCACCTCCGTGGAGACCGCAGCCCCAAGCCGGTCTGGCTGTGGTGGTCAGCCACCGCCGCTACTGCTGGGGATGTGGACCGGCTCTGGCAGGCATTCCTGCGCAGAGTTGGCTTGACGGGTCCGTCGGCGCATGGCGCGTTCGGGGGCGAGGCGGGTGAAGTAGTCGCCGCCGAGGTCTTGATACGAGACGCCGTCGGTGAGCATGTGCCAGACCGCGGTCAGGATGGAGTGCTCGATGGCGACCAGCGCCTTCTTCTTGCCCAGGCGGGGCACGAGGCGGTGGTAGCGGGCGCCGAGGTAGGTGGTCTCGCGGGTGCGGGAGGCGGCCATGGCGGCGGTGCCCAAAGCGGCGCCGAGCCATCGGTTGCCGTGGCGTCTGCTGCCGGATTTGTGTTTCCCGGCGGATTCGTGGTGGCCAGGGCAGACGCCTGCCCAGGACGCCAGGTGCCCGGCGGTGCGGAAGCGGTCCATGTCGGCACCGGTCTCGGCCACGATGATCTCAGCGGTGGCTCGGCCGACCCCCGGAATGGTCTCCAGTAGCTCAAGCTGGCGGGCGAAAGGGTGCGTCTCCTCCTCGATCCGGGCCGATAGGCCGGCGATCGCCGCCTTGAGCTGGTCGATGCGTTCCAGGTGCAGACGGCACAAGAAGGCGTGGTGCTCGCCGAAGTTGCCGGTCAGTGCCTCGACCAGGGCGGGGATCTTGGGGCGCATGCGGGCCTTGGCCATCTGCGCCAGGACCAAGGGGTCGCGTTCTCCGTCGATGAGCGCGGTCAGCATGGCCCGCCCGGACACGCCGAGGATGTCGGTGGCCACCGTGGACAGCTTGATGCCGGCATCCTCCAGTTCCTTCTCCAGCCGCTGGGCCTCGCGGCCGAGTTCCGCGGCGAGGGTGGAGCGGTAGCGGGTCAGATCCCGCAGATGTCGGATCGGCTCCGGCGGCACGAACGACGCCTTCAGCAGGCCGCACTCGCCCAGCTGGCACAACCACGCGGCGTCGGCCACCTCGGTCTTGCGGCCGGGCAGCCCCTTGGCGTGCGCGGCGTTCACCAGGATCACGTTCGGGCAGTCCTCCAGCAGGTAGAAGGCCCCGCGCCAGTAGTCGCTGGTCGCCTCCATCACCACCAGGGTGACCTGTTCAGCGACCAGCCAGTCCAGCAGTTCCCGCAGCGTGTTGGTCGTGGTGGCGAAGGTGCGGATCTCCTGCCGACGTGAGCGCCTGCCGCTCGGGCTGGGGGTACGCACGCCTTGAGGTCTTTCTTGCCGATGTCCAACGCAGCGCACCGCTGGTGCAACACGTCCATGGGCCCCTCCCGGATCGACGTCTGCCTGACACGCCGTCCGGAGGAACCACAGGGCTGAAGAGTCTGGTCCGCGTGCTGTCGCAACAATTGACGGTCCCTGTCAGCGGTCCCCAACGCCTTACTGACGCGCGAGCTCGGCTGGCATCACAGATGCATCGGCGTCCCGGACGGACGCGGGTCCATTTTCCCGCCTCCACGGCGGCCCGCGAAGCGGCCTGGATTACTGACGCGTAAATACCGACCCGTATGGGCAAAACCGCAGGTAGCTGACCCTACCCCCTGCGTTATCGCCCCGCGACGCGGTGTTGATCAAGGGCTACGGGGTGTTCGACGCGCCCATTTACCTGCCCCACGGCGGGCGGCGAAGCCGCCCTGGGTCGCTGACCTGTGACTTCTTCGGTGACGTCCTGGCCAGACGCCCACTTCACCGTGCATTCACCGGACGCCTAGATTCTGCGCCCGCCCTCCGGATGCTCGTGCGCACCGGCTGGCCCCTTCCCCCTCCCCGCACACGACGCCCCCGTACTCCTCCGTCGGACGAGTACGGGGGGATCCGCCATGCCCAGCAGACGTCAGCCTCGGAAGGTCCTACGGCGTCGCAGCACCAGGTAACCGCCCGCGGTCACCAGCGCCGCCGCGGCGCCCGACAGCAGGCCCACCGGGGCGCTGCTACCGGTCTCGGCCAGGCCACCGCCGCCCTGCGCGGACGGGGAGGCGGCGGCGGACGGGGCTGCCCCGCCCTCGCTTGAGGAGACACTCGGCGCGGCGGTAGCACCCGCCGAACCTGAAGGCGAGGACGACGCCGGTGAAGAGGGCGACGCTGAGCCGGACGGCGTCGTACCGCCACCACCGCCCCCAGAGCCCTTGCAGTCTGTCCAGAACACCTTGTGCTTGGCGGCTCCTTTCTCGCCGTCGAAGTTCCAGAACAGCTTGTAGTGCCCGTCAGGCAGCGACAGGGCTGCCGTACGGCCGTGACCCTCGGCATCCAGGGTGATCGCCCCGGACTTCACGGTCTCGCCTTTGGCGGCGACTGTCGGAGCCCAGGCCTCGATGTGCCAGTCGACCTGCTGTATCGCGTCGAAACCGAAGGCGTCGAGGTAGAACGTGCAGACATGCGGCTCGTTGCGGCGCAACTCCTCGCCTGTCCTGGCGTCGTGGATCTTCACTGTCCCGTTGTCACCGGGAGGGGTGGCGTGCGCGGTCGGTCCGAGGAGCAGCAGGGATGAAACACCGGCGGTCAGCGCGCCGGCGCGTATGAGAGTACGCATGGGCAGGTCCATCTTCGAGATTCAAACGGGAAGATGTGGAGGGGGCGCCTCAGCGTCCAGCCCGACCTGAGGACAGATCAAGCACGAACAGGCAACGAAAAGAACGTGCCGCCAAAGTGGAAGCCATCCTCAAGACCTCGCGGGCGTCCCCGCTGTGCGGGCCGTCACTCGGGCGGACGGCCACTCGGTGCGTGTCCTCAGCAGGATTCCTGCGCACATCGTTCCAGAGTGATTGTGTCGATCGCACCTCGTAACTCTCTGACCTGCGGCGGAATCCATGACGCGGCGCCCGCGACACAGGCTGTGTCGGAGGTGTGTCGGGCGCTTCCCGGGCGGTTCGCCCTGACAGTCCGTGATGCGCGTGCGGCCCACGCCGGTTGAAACCTGCCGCGTCAACTCTCGCGGCAGAGAGGCGCGGCCGTCATCTACTGGCAGTACCGAACCGCCCCCGGCCACCAGGGCCGGGGGCGGACGGCTTCGCGGGCACACGACCCAGCGCGAGGCTGTGGCGTGAGACGCCGGTTTGGGTGTGGGACAGCCAGGCCCCGGGCTGGTGACGTGCCAGCCAGGAGAACTCTGCTGAGGCCCCGGCCCAGCCGCACACGAGTGGGCGGCCCGATCGTTGCGGAAACAGGGGGCTTCCGTTTCGACTGGCGGAGGCGTAGGTTCCGGTTACCCCGCGGCGGCGTCTTTCGAGGCGTTGGCCCGCCAGTTCCGGGATGGCGGGCCGCGCGGGGGCCAACTGCCCTGTCGTGGCCGTGCCTTGGCAGACGCGGCGAGTGCTCCCGACAGGATTCAATCTGCGCACACAGCTCCAGAGAGCACGCCTCGCACATCGCCGTTGGGCCTTCTGAGCTGCAAGAACGTCGCTGCTGCGGCGCGACGTCTCGAATGCCGGGCGGCTATGACCCGAACTTCGTCCATTGCCCTTCGGAGACCACCTCGACGGAGCCGTCGACGACCTTGATGGCCGTCTGTTCGTCGATGGCGTAGGCCGGGACGCCGATGTCGGCGGCCCACCGCTCTGCGTCAGCCAGGGTGTTCTGCGGGAAAGCGTCCAGGTGCGGGAAGATCGAGAAGTCGACGACTCCCAGGGTGCGGTCGTCCGGTGCGGACGGCCACTCGACGAAGTACGCTCCGATCCGGGGCGTCATCACCATGCTTCCGGCACTCACTCCCACCCAGACCGTGTCGGGCAGCGAAGGCAGCAGATCGGCCAGCCCGGACTCCCGCATCCAGTGGCACAGATAGGTCGCGTCGCCGCCGTCGACCAGGAGCACGTCGGCCTCCCGGATCCAGGGGACGTATCGCTCGGCGCCGATGGTGGGCAGTGCGGTGAGCTCGAGGACTCCGAGCGACGCCCAGCCCAGGCCGGACAAGTGCTGCCACGTGGGCTCGGCGGCTGCGAAGCCCCGCACCGATGTCGGACCGCACATCGGGTGACCCCACTGTGCTGTCGGGACGCAGAGGGCGTGGCACTCGGCGATCGGCTTGCCGAGAAGCTGCACGAGCGCCGAGTGGATGCTTGGGTTCGTAACGCCGCCTGACGTCAGCAAGAGCTTCAAGGTGCCTCCAAATTCGCGCGCGGAAGGTGGATGTACCTGAAGACCTGGGACCGTGCTGGAACTCATCGTAGTTCGGGCAACCGCTTCAGAGGTCCCTCAGGTCGCCGGGCCGGCTCTCCTACGGCAAGGTCGCCGAGTTCCAGGAGCGCGGCGCCCTCCACTTCCACGCCGTGATCCGCCTCGACGGCCCCGAGGAGGGCCGCGAGGGCGGTGGAGTCTCACTGACCGAGTCAAGCCATCGGCTGGACCTGCGCGCCACTCGATGCGAACTACGGGCGGGGAGGTCGCCGAGGTCTGCTCGGCTGGTCAGCCGTGGTCTCGGCGGTAGCTGTACTCCGCTGCTGCTGTACAGCCGCGGACAGCCTTAGTGGGTGCGATCCCGCCCCGCGTTGGCTCTGGCCCACCTGACTGGCTAGGTTTTGGCACGACCATCGATCGTGGCGAGTGGAGAACACAGGTGCAGATCGCAGGCGTTGAGGTGTACGTGAATCACCCAGTGCTCCACCTGGGCGCGACTGACTGGGTTCCGACCTCCCTCGATCTGGGAGACGCGGATGCGGCAAGCTGCGACACCCATGTCGCAGTCCGCGTACGGCCTCAGCTGGATCTCATCCGAGTGCGCGTCTTCCGGAACTCCGACGATCCCGCGGGGGCCGATCCGAGATTTACGACCGTGTTTGACGGCCAACTCCTCCTGCCGGATGGGCGCCTGGCTGTCGGCGACGTCGAGGGGCTCACCCGCTTCGTACGCCTGGTGGGGGACCGGGGAGCCTGGAACGTCCGTGTGGCGGTGGACAACCCGGGCTGGGAGGCTCGTGTCATCGATGTGACTATTGGTTGGCCCGGCACGTAGCTCGATCAGCGGCCTGCGGCTCACCACGTACCCCGGAGTGCGCAACACTGCGGCGGCCGCGAGCACAGCAGAGAACGCTGTGACCTCAGCTTGGGAAGCTGAGGTGATCTACCAGTTGTGGTGGAACTGACCTGCACTACAGCGGTGCAGGCGCGTTCCATCTGCGGAGTTGAGTATCCGCTGTTCCCCGTGGCTCCCCGCACGATCTGGCACGCTCTGGCACGGGTCAGGGTGCCTATGGGTCACGTTAGTCTCCGATCATGGCTTTGCGACCTGATGAGTTCTACGACCACGCACGTGCGGCCGCGGATGGTGAGCTTCGACTTCCGTTGGCACGGATGACCAGCTGGGACATAAGTCCGTTCGAGCCTGATGGACTTCGCGTCGCGCCGCTGCGCCCGCCCGTTCTGCCCGAGCCAAAACGGCACGGTGAAGACCCGGCGAACTGCGACGTGTGCCGCGCCCGAGACGAAGGAATCTGGTTCAACGAACGATGGCGACTGGCCCGGGTCACAGGCGTCGGTGTGCCTCTGGTGCTGATGCTGTACTCCCGAGACCACTACGACATGGCGGATCTGTCCGACGAAATGGCCGCCGAACTCGGGGTGCTCACCACTCACATCGTCCGCCATGTGCAGGCACTACCGCATATCTCCCGAGCCCACGTCTATCGGATCGGGGACGGAGCTGCACACTTGCACATCTGGTTCTTCGCCCGGCCCGAGGGCCAGGCCCAGCTTTATGGGTCGTGGATGCCCGTCTGGGACGACCTTCTGCCGGAGTACCCGGCGGACGTAGCCGACGCAGACGCGGGGGCCGTCGCTGACGCGTTGGTCACCTCGTACGGAGGCCGACGCTCGGCCACCGACGAACAGATGCACGTCTGAGGCTTCACGATTTCATTAGCCGGTCAATGACCGAGTCAAGGCGACGGGCGCCGGCCGACACTCCGGACGGCGCCCGTTCGAGGCCAAGACTTTTTGCTCTGTCCTCATCCTTATCAGGTCGATCACCACGGACCCTAGACACGGGATCTTGGCCGCCATGCGGCGCGGGAGTGGTCGTTAGGGTTCGCCCTGATCCGCCCTCGTCCGCCGCTGTTGGTGTCAGCCGCTGGTGTCAGACATCAGTCGCCCACCTGACGGTCGTCCTAGATAGGGATAGGGGCGGCACTCATTCGCCGTCGCCAGCACGACGAGCCTTGGTGAATGCTCCGCCCCGGACCAGAAGCACCGCACCGAGCACGACGAGCCCCAGAGCTACGGTGGAAAGCACCATCGCCGCTCCGGAAGAGAAGCCGAGGAGTTTGGGTCCTCCGTCCAGGACAGGGCCGCCAGCCATCGCTATCCAACCCCAACCAGCCCTAGGCGACGGCGCATACGCCGCGGTGCCCCGGCCGTTCAAGGTCAACACGCCCAGAATTACGAAAACGCAGCCGGAACCCAACATGATCCACGCGGACATGGCACCCCTCCGCGGGAAGGCTACTGCATGGGCGGAACGGCTTTGGACTGTGGCCTGACGGTCCGTAGAGCACCAGCTTGGAAGATCGCGTAACCGGATGCGGGCTGAGCTGGCGAGACGCTGAGCTGCGGGTTCTCGGGGCACTCGCCGAGGATCCCCGCTGGTTGCTGTTCGACCGGGCACGCAGAGGGCACGTGCGCCCCTCTGCCGCACTCTTGGCCGCCAGATGGCGCGACGCGTGCAGACGACCCTATTCCACGCTCACGCGGGCTGTAGGCGGCTCGCACTGCCCCGTAGTCTCTGTTCCGACCACACGGCAAGAACGGGGGAGTTCACGTGATGGCGAAGCCGGTACGTGCAGCATTGGGGGAAGTCTGGCTCAACTGCCTGGTCTGCCAAGGGGATTTGTTCCGAGAGCGGGGTGTCCTGCTCAACAGCGCCGGCATGGAGTTCATGAAGTTGGCATGGGCCGACGAGAAGGCCACGGGCCTGATCTGCTGGCGGTGCGGCTACGTCCACTTGTTCGTCAACAAGGACATCAAGCTCTACCGAGCGGACAAGTAGCGGAGATCGCGAAATCGGGTGGGAGCTGACCTGAGGCGGTGACGTGCGTTGTTCAGCACACTCGCTGACGTCCTCCGTGGGTCCCTGTTGCCACGAGGCCGCGCGGTCGGCGAAGTCTGACTGGTCGAGTCAAGTCGCCGGCCGACCTGTGCGACGCTCGATGCGAACTACAGGCGGGGCGGTTGGTGAGGTGCGCTGGGCTGTTCCGCCGGGTGCCTGGGGCTGGTAGAGGTCGGCTGCGGCCGTTGTGGTTGCTGTACTTCGCTGCTGTACACCAACGGTTGGACTTGACGGTTCCGGCCGGTGGCCTGGGCGAGCATCATTGAGCACTGTGGACGATACGCATGGCGGTGTTCTTGGAGTTTGGCGGTTCGGTCCGTACCGCCGCGGCATGGGCTATGCACTGGCTGGCCTGCCCGCAGCCGCGGCCGTAGTGACCTGGCTGGACGTGCTGGTACACACGGACCTCGGCCATCTGGCGTCCGCGGGTGAGGCGACGGCAATTGCGGTCGGCTTCGGCTTGTTCTCCTGGTGGTGTTTGTTGCGCGTGCGTCTGGAGCTCGCCACCGACGTGATCGTCATGGTCAACTCCTGGGGCACCCAGCGTCTTCCGTGGTCTGGTGTCAATGCGGTGAGTCTGAACGGCCCAGGCGCTCACTTCCACACCCGCGACGGGTTCAAGCACCAGGCGGAAGCGCTGAGCGACCTGGGGGGCCTTGAGCCGCAGGACGAGCGGTTCGCCGAGGTTATGGCGATAGTGCGCACTCAACTCCGAAAGTGACACCCGCTTTAGGAGCGAGGTGGGGCGAGTTGAGGTCTGACCTGCAGGATTCCGACTTCGGCATCTGCTGGCTGCGCTACCCGTCGGCAGCCGAGGTTCCCCGTGGGTCCCCGCCGCATCTGGCGTGACTGTGGCACGCGGATACGTTCGACCTGACCTCCAACTGCGCACTTACTCGGTCTGTCTCGGCCGCTTCCTCTTGGCGGCAGACCGCCAAGACCCCTCGCCGCCCCGAGTAACGCTGTCAGGACCGGCTGACTCGGCAATGTACGCCGCGTAGCGTTCCCGCGCTTCCGTCAGGCTCTCCGCCCCATTGGGACCGCCCAGGACTTTGTCAGCGTCGAAATCGTCCTGCCCATCGTCCTCCCACCCGCACTCTGGACAGATCTCGAAACTGGCCGATGTCTCGAGAGTCATGAGCCGGCAGCACGGGCACTCGTATAGTCCTCCGTCCATGAGTCGGGGCCGACGGGGCAAAGAACCTGATTGGTCAGAAGCCATGTCGCAGAGGGTATGGACTTGGCTTATCGGGAGCACAGTGATTTCAGTCAGCTGTGGCAGTGACCCTAGTGACGAGCAGCAGACAGCCACAGCCCACGGCCACCGCTCGTACCCCCTCGATGCGAACTACGGGCGGGACGGTCGCTGAAGTCTGCCCGGCTGATCAGACATTCGCTCGCGGGCGCGGCGGGTCGGCTGCGGTCGCGGCGGTTGCTGTACTTCGCTGCTGTACGCCACGCCCCAGTTGGCAGGGCCGGCCATCGACCGTCGGCACGGGGCGCCCTTCACGTCCTTCACACGCGGGTGGTGTGCTGGTCCAGGATGGCCCGAAGCCGGTCGAGGTCCTCGGCCTTATGCACACCCCGCTTGGGCAGGACTTCGAGCCACATGATGTTGGGGTCTCGGCTAAGCAGGACGAAGTGGTGGGCCGTCTCCCGGTAGCCCTGGTAAACGGACCACTTCTGGACCAGCGTGCTGTAGTCGCTGTGGCAGGTGATCCCGGCCGCAGACACGGTGGCGCGGTACTCACCTTGCCATCCGATGATGCGCTGTATGTAGGCGACGTGCAGCCGTGGGTACCCCCACATCCACAGGACAACGAACAAGAGCAGCCCAGTCGAGACCACGTCGATAGTGATCAGCCAGAACCCCACCCCCAGCACGAGGAGGACACCCCGCAGCACCAGCTTGGTCCGCTTGACCCGGTCGCGAACCCGCAGACCGACCCGTGTGTCGGCAGGCTGCGGCCGGTACACCAGTTGGACCGCGGACGGTTCGTCCACGAGATCGCCGGAGGTTTCCGCGCTGTTGTCGGTACCTTCGGTCCAGCCGTCCTTGGCCATGATCCCTCCCCAGTTACAAAGACCGCGGGATCCTATCGATCCGCGGCCCTCGCACGCCCTGGTGGGGGTGACAGGCCTTGAACCTGCGGCCTCATCCTTATCAGGTCGATCACCGGGGGCCGTCGATGTTGGCCAACCGGTCCTACTCCTCGGCCGATCGTCCATTGAGGTCCGACGTCGACCGCTGCTGTTCGCGGTTGTTGGTGTCAGTCGCTGGTGTCAACCTTCGTACGCGGTCTTGACAAGTGCTGCTATCCCGCCGACCACCGCTTTAGGAGAGAGGGTGGGTTATCTCCCTCCTGAGCTGCGGCTTTACCGGGCCCGGAAGCGGGCGAGTACTCGCCCATGAGGCGCCGGTGTTGACCGTGGCTGACCCCTGAATCTGGCACGGTTGTGGCACGCGACCTTTCGCGGCGAGATGCATCACTGAGCGGCTGCGATGGTCCGTGGAGCCTTGCCGCGAGTGCTGCGTCAGGATCAGGTGCTGGGCTGTCCTTCTGACGCGGTGGCGTTCACCGACTCAGGGCCTGCTTGGGACCGTTCTAGGCGCCGCTGACGGGCACGGGCCACGCGAGCTGGGGACTGAAACAGGTCGTTCAGCACCTCATCCATGAGGGTCAAGATTTCTTCGGCCGCCTCGTGATCAACGGGGGAGAGATCGCCATGGGCTACCTCATTGCCACCGAAGCGCACCTCGTGTGCTGCTTCCTTGATGTGCCCGCGCAACAGACCTAGTTGGTGGAGCTCATCGATCTTTGCGATCAGGCTCCCTCTGGTAACACCCTTTTCCTTCGCGGACGCCTCGACCACTGCACGGGCAAGTGCCACAGCAGCTCGGTCAGCCATGATGGCCAGACAGTCGTGCGCCTCAACCGCGAGCGACTCGATCGCGCAGGGACATCTGGGAACGTCCTGTTGGACTTCGCCGGGGGAAGCCATCGTGGCTGCTGGGCCTGAGGATGGTCCCAGAGATCAGAAGGTGCGTCGTCCCAATCATTCGTAGGTGTGAAGTCGGTCCACCCGTGGGCGAGGACCAGCCGGCGGCAGTTGGCACACCGATAGGCTTCGAATCCCACGTTGAGGCGACTGTGCTGATCGGGGACCACTTCGGCACCGCCGACCGGTCTCATGTGAGCCAGCCGTCCGCACCATCCGCATGTCGTGCTCGCCATAGTCGGAGACTAGTGCGCAACGCCCCGATGGGCATGGGGTTTGTGACCGTTGTGCTCGCTGACCAGAGCATGCCGCAGTGCAGGCCCGTGCCAACAGCTCCGGAGCCCTCAGCTTGGGAAGCTTGGGTTGTCCACGGGTGGTTGCTGGGCTGACCTGCGGTGGAGCGGCCACGGGGCCTGACCGGCTGGCAGCCTGGTCCCCGTCATTCCCCGTGGTTCCCCGCTCGTTCTGGCACGGTTGTGGCACGGTCCCAGGACCTGTCTGGCGATTCTCGCCGTCCTCTGCTGACGCCGGCGCCCCGGTTGGCCGTGTCAGACGATGGCGTCGATCATGTGCGTGAGGCGGTCCCACTGCGTAGCGGACAGCCGGTGTGGGTTGCGTCCACCGGGCATGGTGACGATGGTCGCGGTGGCGAACGTCGGATCGGCCCGTACGGTGCGGGCCGGAAGGGGAGTGGACAGCCAGCGTTCGACGGTCAGTGGAACGAAGTGGGCGGGCGCGGGCGGCTCGGCCCAGAACGCAGGGTCCGGCTTTCCCTCCCAGCGGGCAGGGCCGGTGAGACTGCCGCGGGCCACCACCCCGCCGCGCGGCCCGGAAAGCCAGAGTACGAACGGATCGTCGGCTGCCAGCTCGCCCCACAACTGCGAGACCCGCCACGAGTCCAACTCGCGCCCGGAGCGGCGGAACGCCTCCAGGTCGAAAGTCTTCGAATTACAGGTCAGCAGCCACCCGGCGGTGGTCTCGTTTCCTGGTCGTCCGCGCATGCCCTGATGCCCCCTCAACTAGGCGCCGGATCGGCGCGCGGCCTAGCCTGACACTCACCGCTTAACGGTCGATCACTGGCAGGTCCGCTGCCAGTGCCCGGGGCTACGTTCTCGTGAAGCCCAGGACAACGCCGCCTCGTTCCGGGACCTACGCGTCGCGGTGACCACCTTGGCGTTGTCTCCATACGGTGACCCTCTACGCCTGCGATCCGCAGCGTTCGCAGGGCCGATACCCGGCGGCTTCGGCCTCACCGACCGGCGCCCAGCTTGAGTCCTCCAAGTGCCTGCCTTTGCCGCTAATGAGTCCACATTCGGGGCCCGTGTGGTACGCCTCTCGGTGTCCCGGGAGACTGGGCCGCAACAGCACAGCGGGACGGCCGCAGGAGCGGGCAATAATCTGTTCCTGCCGCTCCAGCACCTGACGACCGCCGGGCAGAGGATCCTGCGCCAGGCGCAGCTTCAACCGCGCCTGTTCGATAAGTCGATCCCGTTCTCGCGCATCTACCTGTGCTGCGGCCTTCTCCATCAGTGTGCAAGCGGCCGCTCGAAGAGTCTGAGCTGCCTCCATCCGCGCCCGTTCGTACGCATCTTGCTTCCGAGCCAGCTTGCGTAGGTCTTCCTCCCACATGTACTCGCCTGCGTCATCTGCGTCGGAGGCGTCGTTGAATGAGAGTGTCGGTACGGTCATCGGTCCCCCCCAGTACTGAAGTCTGAGTCGCCCCGTTGTCGCGACAGGCTCGTGAGCGGCAGCGGGAAGCCTAGAACTGCGGCGTAGCTCGAGGCGCACGTTCCGCCGAACTGACCGTGGCTGACCCTTGTATCTGGCAGGGCTGTTGCGCGCCGTCGCCTGTGGGAACCACAGGCGGCAGCTCGGTTCTGGATCAGGGCCTGAACAGCCAGCGTTCGATCTCGTCGATGCCTATGCGGCGTCCGAACCGGCTGCTCTCCTCGTGGGCCCAGCGGTCCAGGAGTGCGCAGTACCGGACGTAAGTGCTGGTGGGCCATTCGTTTTCACCCAGCGAGTCCCACTTGCAGGTGTCCCTGAGTGTGGCGGCCACCTGGGAGTCGAGGATCGCGCATGGGTGATCGAGAGCGCCGCGGCCGGCAAAATACAGGACCTTGGTCGAGAACGCCGGTCCCAGATACGCGAGGGCGTTGCGGTCTCTCGGGCGCAGAGCTTCGTATGCCCGTGCCGGATCCTCGCGGGCGGCCTTTAGAGCCTTGCGTAGAGTCGCCACGGCTGAGGACGGGCTATCCGCCATAGCTCGCATCCGCTTGCGATTGAGGCGCAGTTTCATGCCGCTACCCCAGGCGAGTACACGCCACAGAAAACGCAGCAGCTCCTCGTCGGAGTCCGCATCGAGCTTGGCAGCATCTGCGAACAAGTCGCCGCGACTGAGCTGCGTGACATCTGAACTGGCCATGGGCGCACCAGGCAAGCGAGCGGCGGCTAGTTCGGTGTTCCACCATGCGGTGGCTACGGGGATGGTGTGGCTGTCGATCCGCTCCGACCGCTGCTTGGCAAGAGCCTCACGACACGCGCGTGGCAATTGCAGACGAGACAAGTCGGTGGGTGCCATGACCCCATCCTGCCCTGCGCGAAGGAGGGGGGACAGCAACTCCGGTGCTCATGCAGGGCGAGATGACGAACGAAGCCCCTCAGCTCACCCCGCTGCACAGTGCTCGACGGCCTCAGTAACCAACACGGTTCCGGAGCACAATCAGAGTTCGGCTTGTGAATAGGCTCTGATCAGCGGGTTCCTTGATCCCCGCAAGCGTCCGGTGTCCTCGTGTATCGCAGATAGTGCGAAGTCGGAAGTCGCCTCCGGCTCCTGGGCCCATTGAGAGGTCGGCTCCGCCGACGGGCTGTAACACCCGCCGGGTCTGAGCTGCGCGGTCTCTTTGTGCAGTTAAGAGGCGAACCGGACAGGCGCTCAGGTGGGGGCGCGACGGCACAGAGGGTGTCGGAGGTGTGTTGCGCGCCTTGTCCTGGAGAGTCCCAGAGCTTATGCCAGACGGCGAGGCTACTCCTCCTCGTAGGGCGGTCGAGGCCCAGGGCTTCGCCGGCCGCCTGGGCCACCACGATCCTCGGCCGGGAGCTGGAATGGAGCCGCTGGACCACGGCCGCCCATGTTGCGCACGACCTGCTGGCCTACGCCGGGCAGGTGGCGGCGCGCCCCGCCGATGCCTACCTGTCCTTCGACCTGACGGTCCACCCCGGTGTCTCCCCGCGTGAGGTACTCCAGGTGGCCACCGCCAGCGGAGGACTGCTCTGATGGGCGGCGTCGGCATGCTCGGGGCGACGACCTCCAGCTGCCCTATCCGTGGATCATGTGGAACAGCGTCATCCTCCGGGGCCAGTGGATGTACCCGGTGGGGGCCGGCGTCTACCTGATCGGGCTGGTCAGGTCCGGGCTCCTGAACCTGATCGCGTTCGACGTCACGGACTTCGCTCTGGACGACGCGAATGACGCCGTCGCCCACGCCGCGGCCAACGGCGGTCCCTTCAAGGCCACCGCGATCCGGCCCTGAGGCACACCTCGCAACCCGCACGAAGTCAAGCTGTGCGTTTGCGGGTCCAGGGGCTCCTTCACTCGATGGTCAGGTTTGACCAACTAGCCGCCAAAACAAGACACTTGATGACACATCGATGCTAAAGTGCTCCTCGTTCGACAATTCGAACAGTGTTGCGGTTCGATGAAGGTGAGGGTGGCATGACGAAGAGCAAGGTCTTGGCGGCTATAGGGGCACTGGCAGCAGCCGGAGCCCTGATTGGCGTCACTGCCGCGCCTGCGACTGCGGGCGACGGCGCGGCGTACAACACGAAAGGCCAGTACCTCAGCTTTTCCCCCGACTCGAGCATGAGCACCTCATGTGTCACGAGGCCCGGAGGGATTTATATAGCGGAAAACAATTACTACTGGACGCTGACGGACAGCACTTACGACAACATCCTGTCCGTCAGGGAGATACATCTCGCGGCGGGCTGGTACGACTGGACTGACTGCCTCAAGCCTGGCAGTGGCAGTTACACCGAGACGTCCAGCCTGCACCTAAGGAGCCTTACAGGCTCCGCTTATCAGAGTAGTACGTTCTATCCTTGCGGCTGTGGCACCAAATGGGTGGTCTGGGGATCAAACCTGAGAGAAGTTCGATAGCACGATCCTTTCCCTGTGTTCCCTGCGATCTCTCACGAGGAGCCTCACCGAATCATGCGCTTTCCTAAGATTGCCGCCGGTGTGATCGCGGCAGCGGCATCCCTCGCCGTGCTGACTGCATCACCAGCTATGGCGGCTGATACGGCCTATCACACCGGCACAAGCTACATACCTTACGATCCGGGCGATGTGGGCGGGTCGCTGTGCATAGCATCGAGGAGCATAAAACTCGCTGCGGGCACATACAGCTGGGGCAGCCTTCCGAATCGTTACGACCCCACAGTCCGAGCCATCTATCTTGCCGCGGGCACCTATACGTGGGTCGACTGCCTGGCCTTCCAGACGGATGGCTACTGGCATGTGATTTCAAAGCTGAAACCGCCGGCCGGATCCAGCCATCCTAGCGCCGTACTATTCGGAAATTTCAGAATCGACAGCAGGGGGACCTACACGTACGGGTCTTATCTAGACCCGAATTTCTAGCCGCACGTCAAACGACGACGTGTACACCGCGCGGAGCGCGGAGCTGCCGGTGGCCCTGTGGGCAGAAGCCAGTGAACGTCTTTCATCCTGCCTCTCAAACGCGGTCTCAGGCTTCTTATACGGGCGGACGGGAAGGATGAGGTCTGCGTAGTGGACCGTCCTCAGCCCGGAGTCGTGTCCCCGGTCGTGGTGTAGCCGATCACGGTCCGTCGCTTCCGCTTTGGAGCCGTCCGGTACGTGCCGCTGCCAGCCGTCGTGCGATCACCGCTGGTCTCGGCCCGGCGAGCCTCAGCAGGGCCTCCGGCAAGGGCGATTCGGGCCGCAACCTGGGGATTCCGTCAGCTTGATCGGCTACACCACTCGTCGGACTCGTCGGGACGCCATCCTGCATCGGCTCCGGAGAGCGTCTTCCCTGGAATTTTTCATACAGGCCACGGCTCGTGCTTGGCCTAGAACGAACCGCTTGGCCGTGAATAGACCGGACCCCGTCGACATAAATTCGCGTGGCGCACTCTGAAGTGACCCCGTTCATCCACCCATCCGCCTCAGGAGCGAAATTCGGCCAATTTAATCAATCATATTGTCAACTGCGATCTCACGTTGATATATATACATTGATTCACCCCGAAAATGTCAATTTGGAGGCTGCAAGTGCGCAAGAGGATCACTGGATTTGCCCTCGCCTTGGCCCTGACTGCTGGCGGGGTCGTCCTGGGAGCGGGGACTGCACAGGCAGCTGGGGGCGGCTGCAGCAAGGGAACGACGACATCCCTGTCGTATCCCGTGGACCAACATGTCCGGCTGGAGATAGAGATCAGCGGAAGATATATATGCGCAACCACTGTCCACACAGCCGCCTACTCCGGCAACACCTTCGGTACAGGGGTTCGCATTACACAGGTAAGCAGTGGCGCCACGAAAGTCGACTATGGCCAGTATGCCTACTATGCGGGCCCGGTAGCTTTCACGGGGGGCGGTTGTTACACCATCATCTCCTCTGACTACCACGTGGAATATGTCTTCGTCTCGTGCGTTTAACCGAGATCCTTCGCAGGGGGCCGTCGGTATACCGGCGGCCCGTTGGCGTTGTTGGCATCAGGGCGGTCGGTGCGCCCCGCTGTAACCCAGTCGAGGGTCCTGCCGCAGGCTCGAGGACAGCGGGTCTACTGCTGACAGCCCGTCATGGCGAACGGTCAGCGCTGTAGCGAACGGCAGTGAGCGACCCCCACCGGCCGCAACCACTTCGCGGCAGCAGCATCGCCCCCCGCCAGCCACGACCGGCGGGTTCGGCCGCCTCACGCGCCCGCATCCGTGACGGCGGGGGCACCGGCCAGTGTTGCGACGGCCAGCACCCGCCGACGCCCGTCCCCGGGAGACGCCACCCCTCCCGCTGCTGGCCCGTAGTGACCCGGATCGTCTGCAGCTCGCATCGTCGGCCACCGACCGAACCACCCAGGCCGAGACTGCCGCTGTCCCGTCATCCTGGACGCAGGAGCGCCCCCGCCGGAGGCATGTTGTGACCGGTGCACCTGCCGGGCCTGTCGGGTCGATTGGCCTTCTGCCCCTGGTGGTCGTTGTGCTCGTGGGCGCGCAGAGGCGGACGGCCGTGGCGCGGGCCGAAGGCAGGAGCGCAAGCGGCCGGGAGCCGGGAGCGCGCCCGGCGGAGCGCAGCGAAGCCGGGGGTCTTGAACCAGTAGAGAAAGTTGTAACTCAGTCGGTCGCGTGGGGCTTGTCCTATCTCGGTTGATAGTTGACAGTGCGGCTTCACCTGATGCTTGACACCGCTTGCCTCGGCTTGGCTGTGTGCGTCTGATCGGCGCGTGCCGGGAGGGCTGAGGCCGTGCTGGTGGAGTTGAGCGTGGTCGAGCAGCGGTATCACGCGGTCATGGAGGTGGCCGCGGGGGTTCCGGTCACCCAGGTCGCGGCCCGGTATGGGGTGTCACGGCAGTCGGTGCATGCCTGGGTGCGCAAGTACGGGCAGTCGGGTCTTGCGGGGCTGGCGGACCGGTCGCATCGGCCGGCCTCGTGTCCGCACCGGATCGCCGGGGAGGTGGAGGCGGTGGTGTGTGAGCTGCGGCGCCGGCATCCCGGCTGGGGCCCGCGCCGATTGGTCCACGAACTCGAACGCAGGGGCATCACGCCGGTCCCGTCGCGGGCGACCGTCTATCGGGTCCTGGTGCGCAACGGCCTGGTCGAGCCGGGGGTGCGCAGGCGACGCCGATCGGATTACCGCAGGTGGGAACGGTCTGCTGCGATGGAGTTGTGGCAGATGGACATCGTCGGCGGGGTGCTGCTGGCCGGTGGCGGCGAGTGCAAGATGGTCACCGGGATCGACGATCACTCGCGGTTCGTGGTGATCGCGAAGGTGGTTGAGCGGGCCACGGCCCGCGCGGTGTGTCTGGCGTTCGGGCAAGCGCTGCTGCGGTTCGGAGTGCCGGACGAGGTGCTGACGGACAACGGCAAGCAGTTCACCGCCCGGTTCGGCTCCGGCAGGCCCGGGGAG
Organism: Streptomyces sp. NPDC058086; assembly: GCF_042885015.1. Lineage (NCBI taxonomy): Bacteria > Bacillati > Actinomycetota > Actinomycetes > Kitasatosporales > Streptomycetaceae > Streptomyces > Streptomyces sp. NPDC058086. The sequence continues at coordinate 17,264 of NZ_JBHVST010000131.1, forward strand.
ACGATGTTCGACCGGATCTGCCGGGAGAACGGCATTACCCACCGGCTCACCAAGCCCAGGTCGCCGACCACGACGGGGAAGATCGAGCGGTTCCACCAGACGCTGCGGCGTGAACTCCTCGACGGCTGCGACCCGTTCGAAGACCTGGCGGCCGCGCAGTCGGCGGTGGATGCCTGGCTGGAGGACTACAACCGGATGCGCCCGCACCAGTCCCTGGACATGGCCGTCCCGGCCAGCCGGTTCATTCCCCGGCCACGGGCCGAGCAGGATGCGCTGCCGGTGGTCCTGCCCGCCCGCCTCGACCTGGTCGCGCCTGCGGCGCCTGCTCCGCCTCAGCCTCTGCCCGAGCCGGCGGTCTGGCCGCGGGCCGAGGGCGAGATCGGTGCCATCGAGGTCGAGCGCGTGGTGCCCACGTCGGGGAACCTGAGCCTGCGCGGTCAGCAGGTCTGGTTCGGCCCGGCCATGGCCGGCACCGCGGTCACGCTGCGGATCGACGTCAACCGCCTGCACGTCCTCATCGGCGGTCACCGGCACAAAACCCTGCCCTCGAAGCTGACCGGCCGGGATCTGAAGGCCCTGCTGGCAGCCGGGGACGCCCGACCGGCCGGGCCCTGGGCGGACGAGCCCGGTCCGGCGCAGGACGGGGGCGGGGTGGTGGAGGTGGACCGCACCGTCAACGCGGTCGGATACGTCGGCCTGGGCGGCGACAAGGTCCTCATCGGCTGGCCGTTCGCCGGACAGCGAGTCACCCTCCGGCTCGACGGCAGAGTGCTCCAGGTCCTCGACGAGCAGCGTGTCTTGCAGGCCACCCTGCCCAGCCCGCTGCCCGCCTCGGCCTGCGGACGCCTGCAAGGAGCCCGTCCGGCCGGGCCGCCCCCGCAGCTGCCATCGCCCGGCGAGCAGATCGCCGAGCGGACCGTCAGCAGCACCGGCGGCTTCATGGTCGCCGGACAGCGCATCCAGCTCGGCCGGGCCTATGCCCGTCAGGTCGTCACCGTCCACCTGGCCGAGAAAACGATCCGGGTCTTCCACGGAACAGAGCTGATCACCACCGTCCCGCGTGTGACCAGGAAGGAGGTCGTGGTCCGCAAGTCCGGCGAACACAACCGTCGGAAGATCGTCTAGGGCAGACGTCAAGCATCACCCGACGCCAACCCGTCAAGCATCACCTGAGACTCGACACTTTGAGCGTCTTTGCTCATCGGCGTCGGGCAACCTACTCACGTGAGTAGGTGCAGGGCTACGCTTGCTGCGACGTCACGACGTCACGACGTCACAAAGACGAGGAGCGTGCTCACGGGATGGGACCTAAGTCTGAGCGGGTCTACCGCACGATTCGCGAGTGGATCACGACAGGCAAGTACCACCCTGGCGCCAAGCTCCCGTCAGAGCGGACCCTGTCCGAGGAACTGGAGATCGGCCGCACGGCTCTTCGCCAGGTCCTGGCGAAGCTAGTCGCTGAAGGCGTCGTTGAGGTGCACGGTCGCAGTTCCTACCGCGTACCCGACCGGTCCGTAACTACGGAGACCCCGACGGACGTCGAGCCATGGCAGATCCATGGTGAGCGGACTCTGTACGACAACCGTTGGGTGAAGCTCGGCCTCGTCGACGTCGAGCCGCCCGGCGTTGAGCGCTTCGAGCATCACGTCGTGCGCCTGCATCACGTGGCCATCGCCGCTGTCCTCGACGATCAGGACCGCGTTCTGATGATGTGGCGGTATCGCTTCGTCCCCCAGTCCTTCGGCTGGGAGCTCCCCGGAGGGATTGTCGACGAGGGAGAGGATTCCTTGCAGGCGGCTATGCGCGAGGTTGAGGAAGAGACCGGCTGGCGGCCCGACGGGCTTGAGCATGTGGTCACCTATCAGCCGATGGTCGGCATGGTCGACTCGCCGCATGAGATTTTCGTGGGTCAGGGCGCGGAGCTCATCGGGGAGCCGACCGACCTGGAGGAAGCCGGGCACATCGCCTGGGTTCCCCTCGCCGACATCCCTGGCCTGATGGCTCGCGGTGAACTCATGGGTTCAGGAACCCTCGTTGCCCTGCTGCATGTGCTTGCTTCCCGGGGTGCCGGCGCTTCGCCTACAGCCGCTGGGTGAGCTGTTCGATTCGGCGTCGGTGGCGCACGGACCCCGTACGACTTGCCATCAAGCGGGCTTGGCGCAGGTGCTCGTGCGCCTGGTCGTACTCGCCGCGGGCCAAGTGTGCCTGCGCGAGATCGCAGCGCAGTCCTGCTGATGCCCGGATGAACGTCGGATCGGTCGCTTCCAAGGCGGTGTAGAGGCTTCCTACGGCTTCCTCGTCTCCGATCAGGGCGCGTGCGTTGCCGCGCCACCTGGTCAAGTGCCCGCCGTTGAGGAAGATGCTCAGCATGTCGGGGTCGCGGGTTTCCTCACCCGATGGCAGGTAGTGAATCGCGTTGTCGAGCGCGCGCCGGCACTCCTCCTGAAGTCCGGCTCGGGCGCAGATTTCGGCTTCGGCCGCGTACAGCCAAGCCGTGAGCCGCGGGGACATGGCCTTGCCGCCGAGTCGCTGCGCATCTCGTACCAACTCGACAGCCATCGGGGCCCGGCCCGCATCGCAGAGTACGTATGCCTGCTCTGCTGTGGCGTGAGCCAGATACATCGGCTCGTCAGCCTCCTGGGCGGCTCGTTTGCCCAGCTCGTAGTGACGCCAAGCCCGTTCGACTGCGCCGACGTCGAGTGCCTGCCATGCCGCCAAGGTCGCCGCTCCGGCCAATGCCAAGGCGACTGGGCGTCGCGTCTCGGGTAGCACGGCGACCTGCGATACGGCCCCGCCGTACAGGCGGCGGCCGCCCAGGCCGTGGTCGACATGACGGACGAAACAGTCGACTGAGCCCGGCCGAGCTCGGTCCCCGACCACTCATCTGGGCGGGAGTGGCTGGCTGTGTCGGCTTTCTTCGGGAGTCGTTTCGGCGTGACTTCGGGAGTCGTTTGGCGGCCGACCTCGTGATCGATGTCAGCGACTTTTGATGTCACTCAAGTGCTGCGGGGCGCATGGCGAGCCGCGAAGTGGGAGTCCTGCGGCACTGCCAGATCGCGGAAGCGGACTGTTCCCGGTTCCCGCCCGCGCTGTCTCGGGTGCGGATACCGGCCCTCGCCCGGAACCGGCGTCGTGAAATCATCAAGTGATGACAGAACCGAGCAGCGACGACGGCCGCACCTTCCGGCGCGAGACCGAGCGGGTCGTCAACGAGATCGCCCAGGGGCTCCGCACGTTGGACGATGGTGTGGGCTGGTTCTCCGGCCTCGCCCCGACACGCCAGCAGGAGGTTCTGCAGGAAGTCGCTGGCTATGCGATGCAGGCGCACATTACAGCTGCGGACGGCCGTGCGGGGGTGGCACGGTCCGGTGTGAAGCCCACGGCTAACCCCTCAGTAATGATCTGCATGGACCCGCCCCGCTACGGGTTCGCGGGCCTCCCCTCCGCCGAACACGTCAAGGCGTTCCGCGTCCTCGTTTCCGTGTTCGCCGTTGCTGACACTCGCCGCCGCGAGACGTACTGCAAAGGCGCCTGCGGACATGCATGGCACAACCTGCCAGCGGCAACCGAGCATCCGTAGCATCGGCCATTCCGGCTCTCGCTGGGCTGGTTGTCGGGCGCTCCCGAGCCTCAGCATCCGGCATGCCTGGTCGATCGAGGCGGTGGCGGCTTCTTCGGTCAGTCCGCGCTTGCGTGTCATGATCCCTCTTTCTCGCCGGCCGTGCGGCCGTGCCGTTTCAGGAGCTGGTCGTAGTGGGCCACCGACGGCAGCGGCCGGTTGTCGGGCGGGAGGTGAGACAGCTTCCAGTCGGACAGGAAGGTGACCGTGCCGCCGGTCTCGTCCTGCGGCTGGACGGGTCGGGTCTGAAGGGACTTCGCGGGCTCGGTGAAGCTCTCGCCTTCGGCGGCCTTGCGGGCCTCCAGCGCGACCGCGTCCGCGGTCAGGGCGCCGGCCCGGTGGGCTGCGGCGAGCCCGGCGACGACGTGTTCGTGCTCCATGTGGCGGCCGTCGCGGGGGATGCCGAGCAGGTGCAGGATCGTGTGCTGGGGGAACGGGTTCGACAGGTGCTGTACCAGGTCCGCGGGCGGTCCCTGCTGCGCCATCTCGTCGAGCAGGGAGTCCGCGAGCAGCACGATCCGCTCCCGCATCTCGTCGACCCGCTGCTGGGTGAACGCCTGTGACGCCAGGCGCCGTACGCGGCTGCTGTGCGGCGGGTCCATGACGTTGATGGACTCGGGGGAGACGATGGGCTCCGGCGTCATCCGGGGATAGTCGCGGCCCATGATCTGCGCCCGGCTGAAGCGCTGGTCGGAACAGACCTCTGGACCGAGCGGAAGCCGGTGACGAGCCAGGCGCCAGCATCACCGTACGGGAGCCGGATGCGGGTCAGGGAGTCGCGGCCCATGATGGCCGCGAGCTCGGGATCGAAGTCGAGGGCCTCGCTGTAGTCGAACGGGCAGGTGATCGACTCGTCGCTCATGCTCATCAGGCACCCGTCCCCTTCATCGGCGCGACATTGGTGGCGTCCACGACGGGGCGCAGGCGCCGCGCCAGGGTCACGGCGTCGCCGACGGCCCAGTAGTGGACGAAGAACAGCCGGGGCTGGTCGGTGAGGCTGTGGTGGTGGAGCTCGACGAGGTCGGCACCGCCGCGCCGGAGCCCGGCGAGGACGTCCTGGACCTCGTCGGCGATCACGGCGAAGTCGCCGCTGACCGCGGCCCGGCCGCGGCCGAGCGGCTGGAAGTTGAACGAGGTGGTCGAGCCGAGGCCCGGGGGAAGGAGGAGGTGGCCGTCGGTGATGGCCTCCCGGCGGACGAACGTGCTCTGGTAGACGCCGCTGTCGGCGGTGCCCTTCACCCCGAGCGCGGCGTCGATGGCCGAGGTGTCCAGGTCGAAGCGTACGGCGAAGGGCACGCCGGGGGGCACGGCGAAAGCGGCATGGGCCTTCGGGAACGGGGTCGCGGTGCGGTCCAGGGCGGCGCGCAGACCGCGGGCGACGGCCACCGGGTCGGTGCTGTGGGCGTGGAGGTGACACCACCAGACGTCGGGCCGCTGGGCCAGCAGGTGCTTGTGGATCGCGGTCTGCCCGATCCCGTGCTCGTGCAGGGCGTCGCTGAACGGCTGGAGTTCGCGCTCGGTGACCACCGCGTCGCCCATCAGGAGCGAGCTGCCGTCGGCGTACCGGACGAAGGACACATGGGAGCCCAGGGCGAGCGCGGGGTCGATCATGATGCCCCGGGAGACCACGTGGAGATCCCGGCGCAGCAGGGGCGTGTGGTACATGAACCGCTTCATGCCGCCCGGTGCGCCGAGGGCCGCGCCCACGTCCGCCCAGTCGGCGAGTTCGGTCATCACCGGCGGGACCGGGGTGTGGACCGGCTCGGCCCCCGGTCCGGCGGTCGCGGCACGGGCGGGGGGAACCGCCCCGATCGCTCCGGTCAGTACGGGCGCAAGGGCGGCGGTGGCCAGCACGCGACGCCGGGACGCTGTCGGTCTAGGGTCGGCGTGCTGCTGTCGGTCATCAGTCATCTCATGTGCCTCCTGGCGCGATGGAAGCACGGGAGGACACCCGGACCCGTGATCTGCACCGGCACATGGGCCCAGGTGGGCTAAGCGGGCTGGAGCGGTCGGGTGAGCCCACCGCACTCCACCGGACGAGCCCGGGTCTAGCCGTACAGCTCTTCGACCTGTCCCGAGAAGTCGCGCATGACCGTCTCCCGGCGCAGCTTCATCGACGGGGTCAGATGGCCCGCCTCCTCCGTGAAGTCGACCGGGAGCACCGCGAACTTTCTGATCGACTCGGGGCGGGAGACCAGCCGGTTCGCCTCGTCCACCGCCCGCTGCAGCACCGCCCGCAACTCTGGGTCGTCCACGAGGAGTTCCGGCGGAACCGGGTGCTTGCCGTTCATCTGACCCCAGTGGGTGATGCCGTCGGGGTCGAGGGTGAAGAGGGCGGTGACGTAGGGCCGGGCGTCGCCGACGAGCATGCACTGGGAGATCAGGGGGTGGGAGCGGAGCCAGTTCTCCAGCGGGGCGGGCGCCACCGACTTGCCGCCCGCCGTGATCAGCAGCTCCTTCTTGCGGCCGGTGATGGTCAGATAGCCCTCGTCGTCCAGCTCGCCGATGTCGCCGGTCGGCAGCCAGCCGTCGCGGGTCGCGGGGACGACGCCGCCCGCCTGCGGGTCCCAGTAGCCGCGCAGCACATGGTCGCCGGGCCGGTACAGCGGCTCCATCGTCGCGTACGCCCTCGGCATCACCGACTTCATCCGGGCCCTACGTCGAGTCCTCGATCGTGAGCGGCTCGCTTCCCACCCACAAGGGCGACATCTACAAGGACGAGTTCGTGAAGTCGATGCCGGACTTCATCGTCGTGAACGTCGAGGGCGTCACCGAGAAGACCTCCATCCCTTGATCTTCGCAGGGAATCCCGGCCTTCAGGCCGGGCGGGAATGCGATCCTCGGCCCGGAGGCGCGCAGCGCCGGAGTTCCCTGCGTC